>JAYUCY010000139.1:0-33888 GCA_043740085.1 Ilumatobacteraceae bacterium | reverse complement strand
GCCAGAAGTGGCACCGCGTCACCGGTGCCGGGCCGTTCTTCGTCAGCCGTGGCCACTGGGGCGACCGCCATATGTACCGCGGCCAGGAGATGACCGTGCCGCTCGACTACGCATTCGGCTACCACGGGGACACCCATGTGCAGTTCATCCAGCAGAACCACGAGGGCCCCTCCATCTACCGCGACATGTTCACGGCCGGCGAGGAGGGCTTCCACCACGTCGCCATGCTCGTGCCGGACGACGACATCGCCAAGGTCGGCGCCGAGTTCGAGGCCGCAGGCTTTCCTGTGGCTTCGTCGCTGTGGGCCGTCGCCAACGTGATCTACATCGACACCCGCGCCGCCCTCGGCTGCTTTCTGGAGTGCCACGGCGACAACCCAGAGATCCGCGGCGTGTTCGCGGGCTGGAAGCAGGCCCACGACGAGTGGGACGGCCACACGGATCTCATCCGCGGCAACCGCGGCCAGCCGATCGAGCAGTAGCCCACGGAGGCGCCGCGGCCGAGCCCTCCGTCAGCGAAAGCATGGCAATAGTGCTGCGGAGGGGTGGTCTGCGTCTCGCTTGATCGAACACGCAGGCTGCTGGTCGTGTTGGCTGCAGAACGGGGTCCATTCAGATGAACGGGGCCGAGTTGCGGCCGGTTTGGACGTTGCGATCATTCATCAAGGTCCGGCACGCGTGTGCCGACAGAAGATGATGTGAAGATCAGTGGTCTGATGCGCCGGTTCGCAGGGCGTGTGGTGTTCGGTGCCGTCGTCGTGGCTCTGATGGCGCTGGTGGCAGGGCTCGCTGTCGAGACTCGAGCGGCGGAGAACAGGTCGGTCCAACAGGTCGAAGGCCGATTCGCCGATCGCATCGGTCTCGCAGCCAGCTACGTGGAGGCCCACATCGACGACATGCGGACCCGCCAGCTGCACTATGCCGAACTCCAGCTCGACGGACTCGATGTCACTCCGACGGAGTTCGACCAGGCCGCGCTCTCGTTCGGGTTCGCGGCGGCGGTGCTGCTAGACGACCGGGGGAGAGTGGTCGCCGTGTCACCCCAGCGAGCTGACCTGATCGGGACCGAGCTGGCCAGTGATTACCACTATCTCTCCGAGGCGGTCGAAGGTCGTGGTGCAGTATCGGACGTGTTCCTGTGGGGGGAAGAAGAGCTGCCGATCATCGCTGTCGCGCTTCCGTTCGACACGCCGACCGGACGGAGGGTGATCAGCGGTGGGTATCGACTTGGTGAATCGTCAATGGTCGTGTTCCTGCAGGCGTCGTCGTCATTGGCAGGACGTGAGCTGTACCTCGTCGACGGCGTCGGTCAGATCATCGCGACCACCGAAGCGGGTCGGTCGGGTTCGCTCGCCGACGACGCCCCTGCGCTCGCAAGCGCAGCGGTGGGATCACGCACCGTGTCCTATCACGATCAGCAGCAACTGGTCGTCGTCACTCCGATCGGTGGCACGGACTGGCGGTTGGTGGCGTCGGTTCCGGTCGGTCAGCTCCTGGGCCCGATCCGTGGCGTCGTCGACAAGTCGTGGAATCTGGTCGCTGCGTCGGTGGTGTTGTCGATCATCGTGCTCGCGTTGCTGACATGGGTCTTTCGCCAACGCGACCACCTGCATCGGCTCAGTCGGACCGATCCACTGACGGAACTTGCGAACCGTCGGCATGCGGACGGCATCATGGCGAGATCGGCAGCCGTGTCACTGCGATCGGATCGACCGTGGGCCGTCGCCATCATCGACATCGATCGATTCAAGTCGGTGAACGACCTGCTCGGACATGCGAAGGGTGACCGCGTGATCCGTCACGTCGCGTCGGTGCTGCAGCGCGAGATGCGCTGCTCGGACTTCTGTGCGCGATGGGGTGGTGAGGAGTTCGTGGTCGTGATGGAAGCGACCGATCTCGATGAATCGGTCACGACCGCCGAACGCATCGTGCAGGCCGTTCGCAACTCACCGACGGACGACGGTATCGAGGTGACGGTCAGCATCGGCGTTGCAGCAGCAGTCGGAGGCGACGCCGACGACCTGTTGAGCCGCGCCGACAGGGCGTTGTACGAGGCCAAGGAAGCCGGGCGCGACCGAGTGATGGCTGCAGTTGAATCCGTCCCGACTGCGCAGCGACGCTCGGAGCGTCTGCGGGCGTCCATTGTGTGATCCGGTCAGCTGAACAGACCACTGTCGCCTGTCAGGGCGGCAGCGGGTGTGTCGCCCACGCCGCTTGGCCATGTGCTCGGTCGCCTCGACCGTCGCCTTTCGGGCTGCGGGTCACAAAGGCCCCACAAGGATCCCACAAGGGTTGCGGTGCACGCTGACCATCTCGACCAACGAGCGCCACTCGGCACTCCTGACGAAAGGCAGTCAAAATGCGCATTACACGAGAAGACATCCCGGTCAAGATCGATGTACCTGGAGCCAAGGCCCGTCAGGTCACTGGATTCGGGGACGCGTCGGGTTACGGAACGATCAGCGGGGAGTACTTCTCGCTCGGCGCCGGAACAGACATCGCCCCGCTGTTGCAGGGGCTGCACGACGACGCCTGCCATGCGCCGCACTGGGGTTACGTGATCTCTGGCACCGTCGTGGCCTCATACACGGACGGCAGTGAGGACCGCTGCTCGGGCGGCGACCTGTTCTACTGGCCTCCCGGCCACAGCGTGCGAGTGATCGATGACGCCGAGGTGATCCTGTTCAGTCCGCAGGTGGAACACACCGAGGTCATGGATCACATGCTGGCGAAGATGGCCGGGTGAGCTCGGCGATCCGCGACAGGACATGAACGATCAGCGACGAGTCGGGAAGCTGTGCTCCCCGACTCGTCGCATGGTCGAATCGCTCGGTGCCGAGTGCTGTGCGGAGCAGGCGGACATCGGCCTGCAGTTCGCTGGCGGCTGCCGGGCCGACCGGCAGGGCGGTCAGGGCGCCGGCGTGGCTGAGTGCGCCGTACACGACGGCCGCGGACTCGTGGTCACCCATCTGCTGAAAGATGTTGCCGACATAGCGCAGTGACAGCCACTGGTTCGCCCAATCGCCACCGCGGTACCAGGCCTCGATCACCGGTGCGAACCCGGACAGCGACGCCTGTGTTGCCCCGGCCCGCGCCTCCTCCCACAGCACCGCTGTGCGGGCAAACGCCTCGATCCAACGATTGCCACCTTCGATCGCGAAGTGGACAGCCTGGCTGAGGTGGACCGTCGCCGCAGCCGGTTCGGACGACTCCAGCGACATGCCCAGGGCGTACGCACTCTGAGCAAGCGCGGTGGGTGCTCCGCACGCGACCGCGGCCGCCTGTGACTCGCCCGCCAGGGCCGCACCGCGCACCGGCCGACCCATCGTGGTCTCAGCTACCGATCGCATGTACAGCGCGTGGGCCAGCCTTGCTGGGTCCACATGTGATCGCGCGAGCGCAATCATCAGATCCATCCATCGCTGACCCTCGGCCGTGTTGCCGAGGTAGAAGTGAGCATTGCCGAGGGTGCGCTCGGCCAACCCGCTGCTCGGGACATGCAAACGTTCGGCGGCGGACATCGCCTCGCCAGCCACATTGATGGCCGCATCGAGGTCGCCCCTGACGAAGTGCCCATAGGCGACGGTAGCCAGCACGACCGGGAACCCAGGATGGTCGGCTGCGCCGGCCAGGCGAGCAGTTGATAGTGCCCAGCCCGTGAGCTCGGAACGCATGCGGCGGATGGCGTATTCACGTAACGCGGTCACGAGCCGGACGGCCGTGTCGACCTCGGCAGTTTTCAACGCCCATGAGTGCACCGCACGCAGGTTGTCGAAGTCGCGTTCGACGCGAGAGCTCCAGGTACGTTCATCTGGACCGTCCATGCCGTCGGCCGCACGCTCGCAGAGATCGAGGAACCACATGCGATGGCGGTCGGCCAGGGTCTCGGCGCCGGCTGCCGCGTTGAGTCGCTGCATGGCGAAGTCGCGCAACGTCTCGAGCAGCTGGTAGCGGGGTTCCTCGAAGTCGATGACCTGCACCATCGACTTGTCAACGAGCGAGTACAGCACACCACCACCACCACCACCACCACCACCGTCGTTGCGGCCGCCGTCACCGCAGATCGCCTCAACAGCATCGAGGTTGAAGCTGCCGGAGAACACCGACAGCTCAGCGAACAGCTTTTGCTCCTCCGGCAGGAGCAGCATGTACGACCACTCCACCATGCTTTGCAGGCTCTGGTGGCGGCGGTCGCCGGAGCGGGTGCCGGTGCTGAGCAGCTCGAATCGGTGATCCAGGCGTTCGATGATGCCGGCAGGGCTCAGCGAGCGCAGCCGGACCGCGGCGAGCTCGATGGCGAGCGGCAAGCCGTCCAGCCTTCGGCACAGCTCAGCGATCACTGGCAGCGCTTCCGGTGTGGCGGTGAAGCCTGAACGAGCCGACGTGGCCCGCTCGATGAACAGTTCGACGGCGGGCGATCGGGTGAGGTCGGGCGTCTCCTCACCAGCCTCCTCATCGGGTGCGATTGCGAGCGGGGCGACGACCCACACCATCTCACCGGGGAGGGCGAGCGGCTCGCGCGACGTCATCAAGAGATGCAGGCGGGGGCACTCCGTGGCCAGTCGTCGGGCGAGGGATGCAACGGCGTCGATCATGTGCTCACAGTTGTCCAGCACCACAAGACGGTTGTGCTCGCGCAGGACATCGATCAACGTCTCCTCGATGGTGCGATGCTGGCGCTGCTGCACATCGAGAGCGGTGGCGACGCGGGCGGCAATGTCCGATGACTCGCGCAGCACTGCGAGGTCAATGAACGCAGCAGACCCGGAGAAGCCGTAGTTTTCGCTCGCAAGACGACGGGCGAGGCGGGTCTTGCCCACCCCTCCCGGACCCACGAGCGTGACAACTCGTTCGGTACTCACCAGCACCCGGAGGTGCTCGAGGTCCGTCTCGCGACCCACGAGTCGTGAGGGCAGATCGGCAACGCCGCGGCCTGTCACCGCTGCTCCGACGTCGCTCGCTGCCGCGAGCCGCAGGGACGGGTCATCAGCAAGGATCCGGGCCTCGAGGTCAGCCATGTATGGCGAGGGCACCAAGCCGAGTTCGTCGCGCAATAGCGCGCGGAACGTAGCCGCCCGTCGGAGTGCTTCGCCTTGTCGACCTGAGCGATACAGAGCGAGCATCAGTTGCCCCCAGAAATGCTCCCGGAGCGGTTGATCCCTGACCAGGCGCTCCAGTTCCCCTACCAGGCTCGGGTCGGAGCCGAGCTCCAGCCGGGCATCCAGCCAGAGTTCAGTAGCGGACAGTCGGAGTTCATCGAGGTTGGTTGCCTCGGCACTGAGCCACTCGTGGCCCGCGAACTCACCGAATGCCGGCCCTGTCCACCAGGCGAGAGCCTCTCCCAACCGGTCGCGGATGGCCGTGGGATCGGTGAGGTGGTCGATCGATTCGACCGCCCGCGTGAATCGGTCTACGTCGACGGCATCCGGGCCGGCGACGAGGGAGTATCCCGATGCCACCGCGTCGATCCGAACGTCCGGTGCGAGTGCCCCGCGTAGTCGGGAGATGTGGCTCTGCAGGGTGGGGGTGGCGGTCGCGGGTTGGTCCTCTCCCCAGAGTGCGTCGCAGAGCCGGTCTGATGAGATGACTCGCCCGCGCTCGGCGGCCAGAATGGCTAACAGCAGGCGTTGCTTCGCGCCACCCAACCGCACCGACGCCCCCGAACGTTGCACGCCGACGTAGCCGAGAAGGTGAACCCCGATCGTCATCGGGTCAGTATCGCCGATCCGGCCGAGTGGTGGTACGAAAGCGACGTCCGCTCGGTGAGAACCGCGGTTGTCGCGCATCCTCTGGTGCGCAAGACTTCTCGCATGTCTGCTGCTGAGCGATTTGTGGATCAGCTTCCCGCCAACAACTCGTACACCGGCGGTGCCGCCCGTGTCTATGACGCGTGTAAGCCTCCGGGCACCGTCTTCGACGACGACGTGGTGCATCAAGAGAGCATTCGCCGCGCTGGCGGCACGGGGTTGGAGTTGGCGACCGGCAGCTGCGCACGCGCTGGTGGCATCGCGACGAGTTCGTGACCGCGCTACGCAACATCGGCTTCACCGACGTCAAGCTGCTCGGCGACGAGTTGGGTTGGGTTGCGCTCGCCATCCGCCCGTAGGCGGACGCAAACCGTCAGCCCATGTAGATGCTGTGGCGTTTTGCCACCACTTCGCGGTCGACAGGGTCGGCTGTGGCGAAGCGGGCGATCAGCTCGTGGCGCAGCGATTCGAACGGCACGACTGCATCGATCACCAGCTCGCTCGCCAATCGGTATAGATCGACGTCGGCCTCGTATTCCGCGCGGCGCTCGGCGACGTAGGCGGCTCGTTCGTCGAGGTCCACAATCGCTTCGATCTTGTTCGCATATACCGCGTTGACGGCAGCCTCGGGGCCCATCACCGCGATCTTGGCGGTGGGCAGCGCGAGCGTGGCGAGCGGGTCGAATGCCGGCCCGCACATTGCGTACAGCCCCGCGCCGTACGCCTTGCGCACGATCACGCTGATCTTGGGCACGGTGGCTTCCGTGATCGCAGTGATCATCTTCGCGCCGTGGCGAATGATGCCGGCGCGTTCGACCTGCGTGCCAATCATGAAGCCGGGCACGTCGGCCAGGAACACGAGTGGGATGTTGTACGCGTCGCACATCCATACAAACCGCGCGGCTTTGTCGGCCGAGTCGCCGAAGAGCACGCCGCCCTTGTGCATCGGGTTGTTAGCGACGATGCCAATCACGTGCCCATCGAGCCGACCGAACCCAGTGGTCAGCTCTGGCGCGAACAGCGGCTTCAGTTCAAAGAACGTGTCGGCGTCGATCACGCACTCAATGACGCGATGCATGTCGTATCCGGCGGCTTCCAGCGCAGGCAGCTCGGCACGTGTAAGGCCACGCATCGGCTCGTCGGGCTCGGTGGCCAGCGGGCGGTCGCGCCAGCGGTCGGGCAGGTAACTGAACAGGTGGCGAGCTTGGTCGATCGCGTCGGCGTCGTCGACCGCCAGGTTGTCGCCGCAACCGCTGACGGTGGCGTGCATGCGGGCGCCGCCCATCTCCTCCAGCGTCACGATCTCGCCGATGACCTCCTGCGCCATGCGCGGCGAACCGAGGTACATGCTGGCGTTGCCCTCCACCATGATCACCACGTCGCAGAACGCAGGGATGTAGGCGCCGCCCGCGGCCGACGGGCCGAAGAGGCAGCAGATCTGGGGCACCTTGCCGCTGAGCTTTACCTGGTTGCTGAAGATGCGGCCCGCGCCGCGGCGGCCGGGGAACAGCTCGACCTGGTCGGTGATGCGTGCGCCGGCGGAGTCGATGAACCAGAAGATGGGCAACTCGTGGCGCAGCGCGTACTCGGTGATGCGCACGATCTTCTCGACGGTGCGCGCACCCCACGAGCCGGCCTTCACCGTCGGGTCGTTGGCCACCACCAACGCCGGCCGACCGTCGACACGACCTTGCCCGGTGACCACGCCATCCGCCGGCAGATCGGTGGCAAGCGTGTTGGCCAACAACCCGTCCTCCACGAAGGTGCCCTCGTCGAACAACAGCGCCAGCCGGTCGCGCACGAACAGCTTGTTCTGGCGCGCGAGCTTCTCGCCTTCCCTGTGCAGGTTGCCGGTGAGCGCCCGCTGGGCACGCTGCTCAAGTTCCTCGTGCTCGTTCATCTCGCCTCATCCAACCGACACTCACCCAACCGACACTCACCCAACAGGGAGGCCCAAGCCTCGCGCAATCACCAGTCGCTGGATCTCACTGGTGCCCTCGCCGATCTCAAGGATTTTGGCGTCGCGATAGAAGCGGGCGACGGCGGACTCCTCCATGAAACCCATGCCGCCGAACACCTGGGTGGCGATGCGCGTCGCGGTGACCGCGGTTTCGGTGCTGTACAGCTTGGCCATCGCAGCCGCTTGGCGGAACGGCTTGCCGCGTTCCTTCAGGCGGGCGGCGCCGTACGTCAGGTTGCGACTGTTCTCGACCGCGACCGCGAGGTCGGAGAGCTGGAACGCCAGGCCCTGGAAACGGCCGATTGCGCCACCGAATGCCCGGCGCTCCTTGGCATAGTCGACGGCCAGATCGAGGCAGGCCTGTGCGCAGCCGACGGCCAGCGCGCTGATCGCGATGCGGCCGTCGTCGAGGATGGCGAGGAAGTTCTTCAGCCCCGTGCCCTGTGCGCCCAGCATGTTCGCGGCGGGCACGCGGCAATCGGTGAGCGTGATGCCATGCGTGTCGCTGGCGTGCCAGCCCAGCTTTCGGTAGGCGGGCTCGATTGTCATTCCGGGTGTGCCCGCGGGAACGATGAACGAGGAGATCTCAGGCCGTTCCGTGGTCGTTCCCGTGAGAGCGGTCACCGTGACGATGGAGGTGATGGCTGTGCCCGAGTTCGTAATGAAGGCCTTGCTGCCGTTCAGCACCCACTCGTCGGTGCCCGAGTCGTACACCGCGCGGGTGCGTGTGCCGCCGGCATCGCTGCCCGCATCGGGCTCGGTAAGGCCAAATGCACCGAGCGCCGTACCCGCCACCAGCGCCGGCAGCCACTCCGCCTTCTGCTCGTCGTTGCCGAACGAGTGGATCGGGTTGGCGCCGAGACCCACTGCGGCCGAGAGCGTGATGCCCAGGCTCTGGCTCACCTGACCGATCTCCTCGATGGCGATGCACAGCGAGGTGAAGTCGCCGTCGCTACCACCCCACTGGGCAGGGAACACGATGCCGAACAGGCCGAGCTCGGCCATCGCCGCGACCGCGTCGAGCGGAAGTTCTGCGGCGACTTCCCATCGATCGACGTGCGGTGCGAGTTCGCGACGTGCGAAGTCCCGCACTACCGATTGAAACGCAGTTTGCTCGTCGGTGAATTCGATCATTCCGTGGCCTCTCTCTTGAACGCTCGTTAATCTAGCAGAGCCACATTCCGGTTTGCCCAGCAGCCTCGAGTGGTCGCTACCCGGTACCGTGCGGGTGTGCTCAATCCGGTCGGCTCTCTCCGTCACGTCGCTGTCGGCGGCTCGCTCTTGGTCGGGCCGTTTCTGGTGCTTGCCGGGTTGATCGGTGGCGGTACGCACCGGGAACGTTTCGATGCCAAGCAGGTGGTCGTCAGCCCCATCGGTACCGATGGAGTTCGCATTCGTGAGACCGTCGACGAGGACTTCGGAACCTACGATCGCCACGGCTACGAGCGAGTCATTCCCAGCGACTTCGGTTTCGCAAGTGATGTGGAGGCGTACTCGTCCACCGCCCCGGACCAAGTGAGCGTCGCCGACGAGAGCTTTCAGACGCGCATTCGCATCGGCGATCCGGATACGACCATCGATGGGCAGCACCGCTACGAACTGTCGTACACGTTGCCCTCTGCGCAGCTGTCCACTGGCCAGTTGGCGCTCGACATCATCGGCGATCCTCGGAACCCCGAGAAGTTTGAGACGGGCCGCTTCGAGGTCATTCTGACCGGCTTCGAGCTCGCCAATCCGAAGTGCAACGTCGGGCCCGCCGGCACCGTCGGCGGCTGCGAACTCACCCGCGACGGCGACGTCTACCGCGTGGTCTTCGAGCCGCTGCCCGCCGGTGATGCCGTCACGGTTGGCGGCGAGATTGTGTCACTGACGAAGCCGATTGATGTGCCGTTACCCGCGCCCATTCCAACTCGCCGGAGCAACTCGTTGCCGTTGGCCGGGGGTGTTGGCCTGCTTGGCGCGGCCGCGGGGTTTGGTGGCTATCGCATCGCTCGTCGTCAGGGGCGCAATGAGGTTGGCGGGGGTGGTGCCGCCGATGCCGCGTACGGCGCGTCCGGTGGCCCCACTCGCTTGGTGACCGACATGGAACTCGACTCGATGGTGACCACCGAGTTTGTGCCGCCCGCTGGCATTCGGCCGTGGCAGGGCGCGCTGTTGCTCAACGAGACCGTCGACAGCGCCTCGGTGTCAGCGTGGTTCTCCGATCAGATCGCGGTCGGGGTGGTCGAGCTGACGGGTGACAGTCCCCAGATTCTTTCGGCGGGTCCCGCATTGGCAACGGCAGAGCCGATCACCCAGGAGCGCATCACCACTCTGCTGGGCACTGACGGTCAGCTGATTCTGGGTACGTACCAGCCCGAGCTGGAGGCACTGTGGACGACGGTGCTGGCCGAGCAGAAACAGGTCGCCGCCGTCTCGGGTTGGTGGATCAAGTTCGCGCCGGGCACGTCACCGAAGTTCCCCGCAGCACTTGGTTTGGTCACGGCCCTTGCGGCCGCGGTGGTTGCCTTCAGCGCCTGGAAGGGCTTCCTGGCCAGTTGGCCGATCGCCCTCCTGGCGGGGCTGGCGATACCGGCGGTGGTTGCGGGGATGGCGTATCGCCAACTGCTGCCGCAGCGCAGCGCAACGGGTAGCGCGCTGGCGTTGCGCACCGAATCGTTCCGCCGCTTCCTGGAGGCCAGCGAAGGACAGCACGTCGACTGGGCGTGGAAGAACGGCCTGCTGCGCGAGTACTCCGCGTGGGCAGTGGCGTTGGGTGCGGCCCAAGCATGGGGTCGGGCAGTGGCCAGCAGCGCGGTGCCGTCGACGGATCGCGTGTTGCAGACCGCGCCGCTGTTCATCTATAGCCACGGTGGCGACTGGTCGGCGGCGCGCACGAAGCCCGCACCGGCCGGGGGCAGCGGTGGCTCCGGTGGCGGGTTCTCCAGCGGATTCTCGGGCGGCGGTGGTGGCGGCGGAAGCTCGGGAAGTTGGTGACCGCGACTCGCTCCGAACAGATCGTGCGTGCGGCGGCGCATCTCTTTGCCACGCGGGGCTACGGCGCCACCAGCATCGACGACATCGGGGCCTCGGCCGGCGTCAGCGGCCCCGCCATCTACTGGCACTTCCCGGGCAAGCAGGCATTGTTGGCGGCGATGCTCACCGATGTGAGCGAGCAGCTGTTGTCGGGTGGCCGGGCATGTGTCGAAGCCGCCGGCGAAGCGGACGCGGCGCTGGCCGCGCTTGTCGACATGCAGGTGCGGTTCGCGCTGGGCCAACCCGACCTGATCGTGGTGCACGGTCGCGAGCTGCGCCAGCTCGATGAACAGCAGGCGCACACGGTGCGCGCGTTGCAGCGCCAGTACGTGGATGTGTGGGTGGTCGTGTTGCGGCAGCGCTACCCGCGCATCGCTCGCGCACGTGCGACCGCCGCGGTGCAGGCGGCGATTGGCTTGATCAACTCGACGCCCCATAGCGGTACCTTGCAGCCGCGCACATTGTCACCGATGTTGCGCGATATGGCGCTGGCCGCGCTGCACGCAATCGGCAACGAAGGAGCGACATGATGAACCTGCCGCAGCGCATCACGATCCGCGAAGTGGGTGCCCGCGATGGCTTGCAGTCGGAGGCACCACTCAGTGTCGACGATCGGCTGGAGTTGATCGACGCGCTCCTGGTTGCGGGTGTCACTCACATCGAGATCGCCGCATTCGTCAGTCCGAAGGCGGTGCCCGCGATGGCCGGTGCTGCCGAGGTGGTGGCTGCGGTGGGGCCGCTGGACGGCGTCGTGCGTGCCGCGCTGGTGCCGAATGTTCGAGGTGCCGAGCTCGCGCTGGCCGCGGGGCTCGACGAGCTGACGGTCACCATCTCCGCCTCCGCGACCTACAACCAACGCAACGTGCAGATGTCGATCGACGAATCGGTTGCGGCCATCGAAGCGATCTGCTCGCTGGCCGGCGATGTACCCGTCGACGCAGTGATCTCCTGCGCGTTCGGCTCGCCGTATGAGGGCGACGCGAAACCGGCGGATGTGGCGCTGCTGGCCAGGCGGTTGCGGGCGTCCGGCGCGGCCGCGATCACCCTGGCCGACACCACCGGCATGGCCACGCCGCGGCGCATCGACGACGTGTTGGCGGTCACCGGTACCACTGTGGGGCTGCACCTGCACGAGACGCGCGGCACCGGCCTGCTCAACCTCTACACCGGCTTGCAGGCGGGCGTGGTGCGATTCGATACGTCGGTCGGTGGGCTGGGTGGATCACCGTTCGCGGCTGGCGCCGCCGGCAACGTCGCGACCGAGGAGGCGGTCGCGCTGTGCGACGACCTGGGCATCCACACCGGCATCGGAATAGATGCCTTGATCGAAGCTGCGCTGTTGGTCGAGCGGTTGGTCGGCCATCCCGTGCCCAGCCGCGTCGCCCACGTGGGCCCGCGGTCGCGTCGCGCCTAACCACCCGAGTGCCACGCCGCCTGTGCGAGTGCCACGCCGCCTGTGCGAGTGAGGCGCCAACACCCGAGTGGGTACTCGCATGACGGGGTGCGAGTGCTCACTCGCATAGTCCCGTGGGACTCGCACTGACCGCGTGGCACTCGCACGGGGTCGGGTGGGGTTGGGCGTGGGTTGGGGCTCAGACGCGGCTACTGGAGGCCGCGCAGGGCGCCGCCATCGACGGGAATCGAAACCCCAGTGACGTAGCGGGCCGAGTCGCTGCACAGGAAGGCGGCAATGCGGCCGAAGTCGCCAGCCTCGCCGAGTGTGCGAGTCGGCACGTTGGCGGCCAGGCCGGTGGTGTCGCCGTAGAGCGATGTGATGCGGTCGGTCACGTGCAACCCGGGCTGCAATGTGTTGACGGTGACGCCGTCGGGCGCAACCTCGGTGGCCACCGTCTTGAGAAAGGCGGTGAAGCCGGCGCGTGCCGTGTTCGACAGCATCAGGTTGCCGATGGGTTCGCGCACCGACGTGGAGGTGATGGCCACGACGCGGCCCCAGCCGCGCTCGCGCATACCGGGTAGCGCGGCCTGGCACAGCGCCACGCCGGAGAGCAGGTTCAGGCGCAGCGCGGCTTCGTACTGCTCGAACTCGAGGCTGGCGAACGTGCCAGCCGGCGGCCCGCCGGCATTCACGATGATGATGTCGATGCCGCCCATCAGCTTGTCGGCCGCAGCCACCAGACCGGCGATCGAGTCGAGGTCGGACAGGTCACCGACAACGGCGTGCGTCGGCGTCGGAATCGTGGCCGCCGCGGCCGCGAGGCGGTCGGCGGTGCGAGCCAGCAGCGTGACCTGCGCACCCTCGGCGGCGAGTGCCTGCGCACACCCCAAACCGAGGCCGCTGGAAGCGCCCGTGACCAATGCCCTTCGACCGTGCAGTGCGAGATCCATGAAAAGTAGGATGCCACCGATGCAACCGTTGTGGACACCGACAATCGAACGTGTTGCTGCCACACGCATGGAAGCGTTTCGCCGGTCAGTGGCCGTCGACCATCCTGAAGTTGTCGATTCGGTGGCGTTGCACGCCTGGTCGGTCGCGTCGCCTGGCTACTTTTGGCAGCGAGTGTGGGAGTACGGCGACGTGATCGGCGAGCCCGGTCCGGTTGCATTTGATGCCGTCGACGGATCGATTCGCGCTGCTCGTTTCTTCCCAGGTTCGTCCGTGTCATACGCGGAGAACGCGCTCGCCGAGCGCCACGGTGCGGGCGAGGAAGCGATCGTCGCGATCAGCGAGCACGGTGAACGCAAGGCCTACACGTGGGCCGAATTGCGTGTCTCGGTTGCCGCGCTCGCCGCCGCGCTGGTTGCCGATGGTGTGCGACCGGGCGACCGTGTTGCCGCCTACATGCCGCACGTGACCGAGACGATTGTCGCCTTCCTCGCGGCGAACGCGATCGGGGCCACGTTCACCTCCACATCCAGCGACTTTGGCGTTGATGGTGTGGTCGACCGCTTCGGTCAGACTCAGCCGACCGTGCTGGTCGCGGCCGACGGCTATCGCTACTCGGGCAAGGAGTTGAACTGCCTCGACCGCATCGCGGCAATCGTCGAGCAGTTGCCCTCCGTTCGTCGCACGGTGGTGGTCGGCGTGCTCGCCGATTCTCCCGACGTGAGCGCCATCGCCGGTGGTGTGCACTGGGCGCACTACCTCGCGCCGCATGCCAACGCACCACTGCGTTTCACTCGTCTGCCGGGCGACCACCCCGTGTACATCCTCTACTCCAGCGGCACGACGGGGAAGCCGAAGTGCATCACCCATCGCTCGCTGGGTGTGCTGCTGATGCACCTCAAGGAACAGCAACTGCACTGCGACATCAGCGCCGGCGACCGGGTGCTGTATTTCACCACTTGTGGCTGGATGATGTGGAACTGGTTGGTCAGCGTGTTGGCCAGCGGCGCGACCGCGGTGCTGTTCGATGGCAACCCTGCGTTCCCGTCGGCCGCCCGGCTGTTCGACATCGCGGTGAGCGAACGGCTCACGCTGCTTGGCGTCTCGGCCAAGTACATCGACAGCGTGCACAAGGCCGGCGTACGCCCAGTCGATTCGCACGATCTGTCGGCGCTGCGCACGGTCTGCAGTACCGGCTCACCGTTGAGCGAAGAGGGTTTCCGCTGGGTCTACGGCGCGACGAAGCCCGACGTTCACCTGGCCAGCATCAGCGGTGGCACCGACCTGTGCGCGTGCTTCGTTGGAGGTGACCCGACGCGGCCAGTGTTCGCGGGTGAGATTCAAGGGCCGGGGTTGGGGATGGCGGTGGAGGTGTTTTCGTCCGATGGCGAGGCAGTGACCGAACCCGGCCAGAAGGGCGAGTTGGTCTGCTCGGTGCCGTTTCCTAGCGTGCCGATTGGTTTCTGGGGCGACGACGCGGCCGGGTCGAAATTCGACGCGGCCTACTTCCAGCGCTTCCGCGGCGTGTGGGCGCACGGCGACTTTGCCTCGTGGACGGAGCACGGCGGCATGGTCATCCACGGTCGCAGCGACGCCACGCTGAACGCGGGTGGCGTGAGGATTGGCACCGCTGAGATCTACGCACAGGTCGAGCAGATCGTCGGCGTTGTCGAGGCAATCGCTGTCGGGCAGGAGTGGAACGACGACACACGCATCGTGCTGTTCGTGCGGCTCGCGGACGGTGTGCGTCTGAACGACGCCTTGCAGTCGGAGATTCGGGCGCGGTTGCGGGCTCACGCGTCGCCGCGACATGTACCCGCTCGCATCGTGCAGGTCACCGACCTGCCCCGAACGCGTAGCAACAAGATCAGCGAGTTGGCCGTGGCCGACGTCGTCAACGGTCGCGAAGTCCGTAACACCGAAGCCCTCGCCAACCCCGAATCTCTAGAGCAATACCGGTCCCGCCCCGAACTCGCCGTGTAGACACCTGAGTCGATGGGTGTCGCTCGCCCCACGTTCGGGGACGCAACGCACCCATTTGTGCGCGCAAATGGTTTCTGGGCAGGCATCGTCTCAACTCGGTTTCTGGGTGTACTCAGTTCCGGCTTCCGGAACGCAACGCACCCAGTTTTCACACGACGCCGCCTGCCGGAGTGCAGGTGTCACGCGCCAATCCCAATCTCAGTGGGCGCCGAGCTCGGCGACTGCGGTGACGCCGTCGTAGACGTCGGTGAAGCGGGTGGTCAGGGGGCTGCAGCCGGCGCGAATGATGTCGGGCTCGCGGAAGTCGAAGATGACGTTGCGAGCAGTGAGTTCCTTCACCAGCGACTTGGCCTGTGGGTGTTCAATGGCAACGTGGTTGCCGCGTCGCGCCGGATCGCGGGGGGTGGGCGTGGCCAGGCCGTACTGATCGCAGAGCTCGATGGCGAAACCGGTCAGTGCGGAACCCTTCGCGTGGATGGCGGGCATGCCGGCCTCTGCCGATAGCGCGATACCGACTTCGGCCGCGACCAACGCAAGGATCGATGGCGTACCCAACATCATGCGGGCGATGTCGGGGCGCGGGTTGAACGAGGGACCCATGGCGAACATGTCCTCGTTGGCGAACCAACCCCAGATCGGTTGGCGAACGGAGGCGTGCAGCGCACGCTCGACGTACGTCCATGCCGGTGCGCCGGGGCCACCGTTCAGGAACTTGTAGCTGCAGCCGATGGCCAACTCGACACCGCACGCGTGGAGGTCGATGTCGATTGCGCCTACGGCATGGGAGAGATCCCACACCGACACGACACCTGCAGCCGTGGCGCGTGCGGTTTCGGCGGCGACGTCGAGCAGTTCGGCGGTGCGATAGTCGATGACCGAACGCACCATTACCGCCACGTCGTCGAGCTGCTCGAAGCCGTGGCGAATGGTGAGGTCAAGGGCCTCGGCGATGCCATCCACCACGTAACGATCGGTTGGGAAATCGTCCTCACCGATCGCGATCACCGTGCGCGAGTGGCCGCGATCGGCCGACAGCCCAATCGCTGCGTGCACTGCCTGGTACACGTTGAGCGTCGTGCTGTCGTGCAGCGCGACCTCACCGGGTTCAGCGCCGATCAGCGGCGCCAGCACATCGCCGACGCGCTGGGGCATGTCCACCCAGTGGTCCCAGCTGCGGATCAGCCCGGTCGCCCAGTCGTCGTTGTAGACCTCAGTCAGCCGTTGCAGCGTCCGCTTCGGAGGCATGCCCAGCGAGTTGCCGTCGAGGTAGATCACCGTCGGGTCGGGAATGTGGAATCGGTCGCGGAATGGCGCCAACGGGTCGGCGGCGTCCAGGGCAAGTGCATCGTCACGGCTGATCACGTGCCGAATTCTACGACCTGTCAAGCAACCATCCGAGTGGGTACTCACACCCCGGGATGCGAGTACCCACTCGCGTGGCAGCGTGGCACCCGGACTGGCAGCGTGGCACTCGCGTGGCAGCGTGGCACTCGGACTGGCAGCGTGGCACTCGGACCCGCGGACTTGGGTTAGGAGTCGACCAGGCGGATGAAGCTGGCGTGGCGGACATGGCCTTCGTTGGTGAACTCGGCGATCTCCACCAACGCCCGCAGCTCGGGCCGCACCCAGGTGGCGTCGGCCAGGTAGCTGCGCGGCGGGGTCTTGTCGAACGGACAGTCGGGCGTGGCCAGCGACCGCAATGTGGAGGTCAGCGACTCGAGCAGCGGTTGGTCGAAACCGGTACCCACGCCGCCAGCGAAACGCAGCGAGCCGTCATCATCCGGCACGCCCACCAGCAGCGCGCCGAACGTGTTGGAGCGATTGCCCGTGCCCTGGTTGAAGCCGCCGACGATGACCTCCACCTGCAGGCGGTGCTTCACCTTGCGCCAGTTCGGCGAGCGCTTGCCGGGCAGATACGGCGACCCCAACCGCTTCGCCATGATGCCCTCCATTCCCCGCGCGGCGGTGACCTCGTACAGGGCCGCGCCGTCGCCAATGCGGTACCCGGGCACCATCCAATTCGAGCCCGGCTCGACCAGGGATTCCAGCAGCGCCCGCCGTTGTTCATACGGCAGTGAGACCGTGTCGGAACCAGCGATCTGCAGCACGTCGAATGGGTAGAACACGACCTGCGCGCTGTGCTGTTGCAGCAACCCGAAGTTGGGGCGACCGTGCGAATCGAGGACCAGCAACTCACCGTCGATAATCGCCGAAGGCGCATTGACGGCCTCGCCGAAACCGACCAACTCGGGGTACTTCGCGGTCACATCCAGGCGATTGCTGCTCTGCAGCCGCACCCTGGCGTCATCCACGAATGCGAGCGTGCGATAGCCGTCCCACTTGATCTCGTAGGCCCACTCGTCGTCGTGCACAGCGGGTGGTAGATCGCCAAGTGCGGCCTTCATCGGCCCCACGGGAAAGTGCAACGCCACCAGCGAGCCTCAGCGCTTCGGCAGCCGACTGGTGAGCACGCCGTCGGCCTCCAACGCATCGAGCGCCTCCGCCGACATACCCAGTACATCAGTGAGCACGCTGCGGTTGTCTTCCCCGCGGTACCGGGGTTCGCCGCCGCTGCGTACGTTGCTGCCTTCGAATCGCCACGGTGAGTTCGGAATGCGGATGGTGCCATGACCGCGATCGGGTACTTCCGCCACCACGTTTCGCTCGCGTGCCCAGTCGGTGTCGCACACGTCGCGCACGGAACGCAGCCGGCCAACAGCCAGTCTGTTGCGCGACATCGCTTCCTCAATTGCGTCGGCGCTGGGCATAGTGGCGGCCCATTCGTGCAGCACGTCGTGGATGTCGTGCAGGTGACGTAATCGGCTGGCGGTGTCGGCGAAGCGCGGGTCGGAGCAGAGGTCGGAGCGGCCGATGGATTCCATATAGAAGTCAAACGTCTTGTTCTCCGCCGGGTGACCGCTGATGACGACTGACTCGCCGTTGGCGGCGGTGATGACGGGGTAGTCCATCGGCCGGAAGCTGCGCACTACACCCTCAGGCACCGGGTGGTTCCACAGTGCGTCGTGGGCGTGCTCGTTGACGTACAACATGGTCTGCGCCATCGAGACATCAATACGGTCGCCGCGCCCGGTGCGCTCGCGCTGAAACAGCGCGGCCAGCACGGCGGCGGCCAGCTCGAGCGCGGTGTACACGTCGGCGTGGCTGTGCGGGTCGTTGGCGTAGTCGCCGTCGCGTGCGTCGCCCTGCGACTTGGTGAAGCCGGATTCCGCACCAACCACCGGTGCGTACGCGCGGCGGTGCACCCACGGCCCGGTCTGCCCATACCCGCTCGCACTCGCGAAGATCAGCCGCGGGTTCCTGGCGCGCAACACGTCGTAACCAATGCCCAGTCGGTCCATCACGCCCGGTCGAAAGTTCTCCAACACGACGTCGCATTTGTCCGCCAGGCCGAGCAGAAGCTCACGGCCAGCGGCGACGCCGAGGTTGATGCTGACGCATCGCTTCCCCGCGTTCTGCTGTGCGAAGTAGCTGGAGATGCTGTTCACGCGCGGCCATGTCGTGCGGGTGATGTCGCCCTCCGGCGGCTCGACCTTGATCACTTCTGCACCAAGATCCAGCAGCATCCGAGCGGCGTGCGGGCCGGCCAGCACCCTGGTGAGATCGAGGACGCGAACGCCAGCGAGCGGGCGAGGGTCTGCAGCCAGTTCCATGAAGGCGAAACTAGCCGCGCCGACAAACCTGCCACGAGGGCGCAGCGCGTAACCTCGCCCCATGCATGACGACGCGATGTTGGTGGAGCGACGCATTCGGCGGGAACTGAGCGAGCGGGTGATGCCGGCGATGTACTCGGCCAGCGTGCCGTTGCAGGTAATCGCGTGGGATGCACCCGGTGAGCCGGTGCCCTACCCCGAGGCGATGGGGGCGCTTGCATTGCATGGCCGCGCGTTCACCATCGGCGACAAGTGGAGCCGCCCGTGGGGCACTACCTGGTTCCGCTTCACCGCCGACGTGCCGGCCAAATGGGCGGACGCATCGCTGGAAGCCGTGATCGACCTTGGCTTCCATCCCGATGCGGCGGGCTTCCAGAGCGAAGGACTGGTGTGGGCGCCGGGTGCAGATGGTTGCGGCGAACCAGTGCAGGGCATCCACCCGCGCCGCACAGGCGTGCCGTTGCCGGATGCCGTTGCCGGGCCGCTGGAGATTGTGGTGGAGGCCGCGTCAAACCCAGCCTTCCCAATGGTGGGCACGCGCTTTGGCCACCTCGGGTCGTTGAAGACCGCTGGCGACAAGCCGCTCTACATCCTGCGGCAAGCATCGCTGGCGGTGCGCAACGACGACGTGTTCCATCTGCTGCTCGACGTGGAAGTACTGCTGGGACTGTTCACCGCGCTGGCCACCACCGACACGCGCCGCCAGCGCCTGCTGCGCGAGATGCAGGCCGCCTTCAACACGCTCGACCTCTACGACATCGCCGGCTCGGCCGCAGCTGCACGCAAGCTGCTGCAGCCGGCCCTGGCGTTGCACGCGCGTGACGGTGCGCATCACGTCGTTGCCGTGGGCCACGCGCACATCGACAGTGCGTGGCTGTGGCCGATTCGCGAAACCGTGCGCAAGTGCGCCCGCACCTTTGCGAGTGCGACGCGCATGATGGACGAGTACCCCGAGTACCGCTTCGTCTGCTCGCAGGCTGTGCAGTACGACTGGATGGAGCGCGAGTATCCGCCGCTGTTCGAGCGCATTCGCGAGCGCGTCGCCGCCGGGCAGTGGCAGCCGGTGGGGGCCATGTGGGTAGAGGCCGACATGAACCTGCCCAGTGGCGAAAGCCTGGTGCGCCAGATGGTGTACGGCCAGCGCTACTTCGAAAGCCGCTTTGGCAAGCGCTGCGACGAAGTGTGGATTCCCGACGTGTTCGGCTACCCGGCCTCGCTGCCGCAGATCTTCAAGGCCGGCGGCTGCGACCGCTTCGTGACGCAAAAGCTCAGCTGGAACAAGCAGAACCGCTTCCCGCACAGCACCTTCCAGTGGCAGGGCCTTGACGGTTCGCAGGTGCTCACCCATTTTCCGCCGGTCGACACCTACAACGCCACCGTCGTTGGCGAGGAGCTGGTGTTCAGCGAGAAGAACTTCAAGGACCACGGCTGGAGCGATTGGTCGTTGATGCCCTACGGCCATGGCAACGGTGGCGGCGGCCCGACGCGCGAGATGATCGAACGTGCGCGTCGATTCGCCGATCTCGATGGTGCACCGCGTGTCACTCCGGGCACTACCGACGAGTTCTTCACGAGAGTGGAAGCCGAGATTGCCGGCGGTGCCCCGGTACCGGTGTGGAACGGTGAGCTCTACTTCGAGATGCACCGCGGCACGCTGACCAGCCAGTCCAAGACGAAGGTCGGCAACCGTCGCTGTGAGGGCCTGTTGCGCGAAGCCGAGCTGTGGTGGGCGGCTGGCGGCTACGTGCCCACCGAGGTGGTCGCAGAACTCGAGTTGCTGTGGAAGGAAGTGCTGCTGCAGCAGTTCCACGACATCATTCCCGGCAGCTCGATCACGTGGGTCTACGAGGACAGCGAAGCCGCGCATGCACAGGTGGCAGCACGGCTGGAAGAGCTGATCGGCGACGCGCTTGCCCGAGTCGCGCCCACTATCGCGACGCTTGCCAACGCAGCCGACCGGATACGTGCGGAGGTCATTGCAAGTGCAACAACGCCCGCGGGAGACGGACCAACGCAGACGCTGCGCGACGGCTCGGCGGCGGCCTTTGTCACTGTCCCAGGGCTTGGCCTCGCGGCACACGTCGCCCAGCCGATCGCCGACCGCATCGCGGTGACCGAGCACTCGTTCACCAACGCCCAGCTCGCAGTCAGCTGGGATCTCGACGGCACCGTCACGTCCATCATCGACGTCAAGGCCGGCCGCCAGTTACTGCCGCCCCGCACGTCTGTGTCGGTCGAGCTCGCACCCGACCACCCGATCGAGTACGACGCGTGGGACGTGGAGGAATGGACCCGTGGGCTCGGTGCTCCACTCGGCGGCGTGCAGTCCGTCACCATCGTCGATGCCGGCCCGCTGGTGGCGACGCTGGAAGTGCGCCGCCAGTTCGGCCGCAGCACGATGACTCAACTACTGACGATGCGCGCCGGCAGCGCTCGGCTGGACCTGACGTTCGATGTCGATTGGCAGGAGGACGAGAAGCTGCTGTCGGTGTTGGTGCCATTGGATGTGCATGCCCGCGAGGCCGCCTGCGACATCCAATTCGGTCATGTCATGCGCCCCACCCACGCCAGTAACTCGTGGGATGCCGCCAAGTTCGAAGTGTGTGCGCACCGCTACGTCGACCTCAGCGAGCCGACGTTCGGCGTGGCCGTGCTCAACGACGGTCGCTACGGCCACGGCGTGCAAGACGGTGGCATTCGGGTCTCACTGCTGCGGGCAGCCAAGTACCCCGACCCCGTGCAGGACCACGGTCAACATCGGGTCACCATCAGCGTGCTGCCCCACGGCGCCGGCCTGCACGACGTGCTGCGCGAAGCCGAAGCGCTGAACACTCCGCTGCGCCCGGTAGCTCCCGGTGCGG
This sequence comes from Ilumatobacteraceae bacterium, assembly GCA_043740085.1. GTDB lineage: Bacteria > Actinomycetota > Acidimicrobiia > Acidimicrobiales > Ilumatobacteraceae > UBA668. Next base: position 12,307 of record JAYUCY010000139.1, on the reverse strand, counting down.
CGGACGACGTGCCGTTGCCGATTGTCAGCGTCGAGCACCCTGGTGTCCAGGTGAGTGCCGTGAAGCGCGCCGACGACGGCAGCGGCGACCTGATTGTTCGCCTCTACGAAGCCTGTGGGGCTCGCACGCAGGTTCCGGTGCGCACGCCGGCTCGCGTGGTGGAAGCCACCACCTGCAACCTGATGGAAGAACCCGAGCAAGCGCTGGATGTGGCCGACGGCTTCGTCAACCTCACCCTGCGGCCCTTCCAGCTCATCACCCTGCGACTGCGCAGCTAGGTACGCCTGTCGTTCTATGCAGGGCGGCCGGCGAGGTGGCGGAGTGCCATCGCGCTATAGACGGCGACGCCGTTGATCATTGCGTCTTCGTCGAACATCACGCGGTTCGAGTGGTTTGGCGCAGCGGTGGCCGGGTTGCGATCCTCGCCGGTGCCACCGAGGAAGAGCATGGCACCCGGTACCCGGTTGAGCACGTAGCTGAAGTCCTCGGCGCCCATCACCGGGTTGGGCAGGCGGACGGTGGAGGTAGCGCCGATGACGTCGCCCGCAACAGCGAGCGCGAAGTCGGCTGAGCCGGGGTTGTTGACTGTCACCGGGTAGCCGTCGCGGAACTCGACGATGACCTGTGCATCGTGCGCTGCGCTGACACCTTCTGCCACGCGGCGAATGCCGTCGCGCACCTTCGCCCGCGTGCGCTCGCTGATGGCACGGATGGTGCCTTCGATGACGGCGGTCTCGGGGATGATGTTGTTGGTGGTGCCAGCCGAGATGCGGCCGACGGTGACCACAGTGGGGTCGAAGACGTCGATGGTGCGGGTGACCATTGTCTGTAGCGCCTGCACGATTTCGCACGCGATCGGGATGGGATCGAGCGCGGCGTGCGGCTGGCTGGCGTGCCCGCCACGACCAAGCACGGTGATGTGCAGCACGTCGGCGCTGGCCATGATGCTGCCGCCCTTGCTGGCAATCCAGCCGGTGGGCAGGTTGCTGGTGATGTGCAGCGCGTAGGCGCCCGTCACCGGCGACTCACTGCCGTCGGCCGCCGGCGGAACGTCGAGCAAACCCTCGTCGAGCATGAAGCCGGCGCCGCCAGCACCCTCCTCACCCGGCTGGAACATGAACAGCACGCGGCCGGGAATCTCGTCGCGGCGGGCGCTCAACAACTTGGCCGCGCCGACCAACATTGCGGTGTGAGTGTCGTGGCCGCAGGCGTGCATCCTGCCGTCGTCGGCACTCTCGAACGGCAGGTCGGTGTCCTCGTGCAGCGGCAGCGCGTCCATGTCGCCGCGCAGCAACACCGTCGGCCCCGCCTTCCCACCGTCGAGCACGGCGGCGATGCCGCTGGTGGTCTCGTGCAGCGTCAGTGACAGCGGCAAACCCTCCAGCGCGGTCAGCACGTGCTCGCGCGTCACCGGCAGGTCGTTGCCCAGCTCTGGCCAGCGGTGCAGCGTGCGGCGCAGAGCGACCGTTTCGTCGTGGAGATCGCGGGCTTCGGCGAGCAGCGTGTCGAGTTCCATAGCCGCATGCTAGGCAAGACGGCGTGGGCAGCGAAACGGAACTGGTCGACATTGTGGACGACAATGACCGCGTGGTCGCGACGGTCACTCGCGCAGTGATGCGCGCCGGTCGTTTGCAGCACCGGGCGGTCAGCATCGCGGTGATGAGCAGCGATCGACGACTGCTGGTGCATCGCCGCGCCGACGACAAAGACGTGTGGCCGGGCATGTGGGACATGGCTGCCGGCGGGGTGGTCGCCGCCGGCGAGTCGTACGAGGTGGCTGCTCGCCGCGAGCTGGCGGAGGAGTTGGGTGCCGCGGTGGCCGACCTCCAATACCTCGGCGACGGTCGGTTCGTCGACGAGTCGGTGGCTCTCATCGGCCGTGGCTACCTGGGCGTGCACGATGGCCCGTTCACGTTCACCGACGGTGAGATCGCCGAAGTTCGCTGGGTCAACGCCGCGGAGTTGCAGGCGCTGATGACGACCGAACGGTTCGTGCCCGACAACATCGAGTTGTTGCTGCCACTTCTTTTGCCGTTTTGGTGAGCTCGCCATGCCCAGTAGTGGTGACGGCACTGCACTGGGCGGGCCGGCGAGAGGAACCATCACCATGTCCATGTACGGCGCAAACCCCGAGCAGCTCGCATCACTCGGCCGCTCGCTGAAGCAGCAGATCACCAGCATCGAGGGCGTGATGAGCGCCGTCTCGTCCGCCCTCGGCGGCACCACCTGGGTAGGCCCCGCCCGTGACCAGTTCGAGAGCGACTGGAACACCTCGTTCCGCACCGCACTCGGCAAGCTCAACCAAGCCTTCGACGCCGCCGGCAGCGACTGCATCGCCCGCAGCACCGACCTCCAAAGAGTCATGGGTGCCCGTTGATGACCATGGCAGACGTATGCCACAGTAGTGGCATGAGCCGAGTTCGAATCAGTACGACGGTCGATGAGGCAACACTGACTGCCGCCCGCGGTCTGGGCCTGGGGAACGACGCAGCGGTAATCGATGCTGGTCTCGCCGCGCTCGTCGCTGCACATCGAAGGGCGGAGATCGATCGCTCCTACGAGGCGTACGACCGAATTCCGCTGAACACCCCCGATGAATGGGGCGATCTCGAGTCGTTCATGCAGTCCGTCGACCGCGCCAACCAAGCCGATAGGTCTCATGGCACCGGCGAGGGGTGAGCTGTGGTGGTGTGAGACGCCTGATGCCGGCAGACGTCCGTGCGTGGTGCTGACCCGTGATGAGGCGATCTCTCGCCTTCGACGCGTCATGGTCGCCTACGCGACGACGAACGAGCGTGGTCTTCGGACTGAGGTGGTGCTCGAACCGACCGATGATCCGGTTCGGCAGCGTTGCGTATTACAGCTTGACTCCACGCAGTCGCTCTCGCTCGGTCTGTTCGTTGAGCGGATGGGCAGGCTGAGCGACGATCGGATGCGGGAGGTGTGCGCCGCCCTGGCGGTCGCGGTCGACTGCCGGTAGTCGGCGGCAGTGAGGGGGTTGATCGGTCGCTACCATCGCAGCGTGCTGCTGTTGGAATTCACGATCGAGCCGTTCCACGAAGGGAACCCCGGGCCGCATGTGACGGCGGCGGTTGGTGCGGTCGAAGCACTTGGCATCGCCGTCGAGTTCGGGCCGTTCGGTTCCTCGTGCACCGTCAGCCAGGCGCAGCTCACCGAAGTCTCCGGCGTGATCGTCGGCGAAGCATTTGCCAACGGTGCAACGCACGTCAGCCTGCACGTCGAACGAGTTGCCGACACTGGCGGCGACGCGTGAACAAGCTGCCGCGCCACCCACTCGTGCTGGCCGTGAAGCCGATCGTCGAGCAGCTGGGTGCATCGCTGGTGGCCGCCGCGGATCGCGAGCCTGGCGACCTGCCGTTGAAGTGGGAGGGCGTGGTCATTGCCGCCGTCCGCCCGGCACCGCTACATGGAGCGCTCGACCGGCTGATCGAATCGGTCGAGCGCGAAATGGGTGCAGCGTTGCCCAGCCTGCCGCGCGAGGACAAGCAGAAGGCGATTCGCCTGTTGGACGATCGTGGTGCCTTCATCCTGCGCCGCGCGGTTGAGGACGTTGCCGACGCGATGGGCGTCAGCCGAATCACCGTCTACAACTACCTCAACGCCCTTCACCGATGAAGTCTTTTGATGTCGTCGCGTTTGATGCGGATGACACGTTGTGGCACAGCGAGGACGGGTTCACCGCGAGCGAATTGCGGTTCGTGGAGCTCATTGCTCCGTTTGCCCCTGAGGGCATCGACGTCCGGGCGGCGCTGACTGCAGTTGAACGCAAGAACCTTCCCGTGTTCGGGTACGGCGTCAAGGCGTTCGGGCTGAGCGCTGTGGAGGCTGCGCTCACCATCACCGACGGCGGTGTGCCCACCTCAGTGATCAGCGAGCTGTTGGGCATGGTGCGAGCGACACTCACCGAGCCGGTGCGCCTGCTGCCCCACGTGCCCGAGGTGCTGGCCGCGGTGGGTCGCGACTATCGGCTGGTGCTGATCACCAAGGGCGATCTCATCCACCAGACGCACAAGGTGGAGACCAGCGGGCTGGCCCATCACTTCACGGACGTGGAGATTCTCCTGGAGAAAGACCCGCAGACGTACGACCGCATTTTCGGCAAGATCGGCGTGGCACCCGACCGCGTGTGCATGGTGGGCAACAGCGTGCGCAGCGACATCTTGCCGGTGATGGCACTTGGCGGTACCGCAGTGCACGTGCCGTACCCGCTGCTGTGGGAGCTGGAGCACGTCGACCCCATCGACGCCGACCGCCACCACTTCGCCGAGCTGACATCAATTGCCGACCTGCCCGCCTGGCTGGCCGAAAGTTCGAACGACGACTGAGCCGCCTTACGGCAGCCAGATCTGGTGGGCTTCGACGACCTTGCCGTCGCGCACGGTGAGCAGGAACGGGAACGGCACGAAGGCGAAGCCCGCTGGCGCTTCTGCCGCCGGCGCATCGCCGCTGGCGAGCGAGAACAGTTCCTCGGCAGTGACGGCGAAGTTTGCCCGATCGTCAGTGACCACCGTGACCGACGTGAGGTCTGTCAGGGCCGTATCGGCATCGAGGCTGGGCTCGCTGAGAATGCCGAAGTCGTTCGGGCACTCGTCGATACCGAGCTCCTCGGCACATGCATCTGCAAAGAACGCCTGGGTGACGTGAAATGTGAACGACGGATGGCTTGGGTCGACGGGCAGGAGCAGCTCGGCCCAGTACGCCCCGTCTGGACTCAGCGCGGACGGGTCGACGACGGTGGTGCGGTCGGGGACGCCAGGGACGGGCGCCCGGTCGTACAACTTGACGGTGCCGGGGCCTTCGTCGCCGCCGCAAGCGGTCAGCGCGACGCACGCGACTGAGAGTGCAGCGAACAGGCGCGCTGTCACAGGCGGCGAAGCTTCACGTTGGTCACACGGTGGTCGTTGCCTTTGGTGAGCAACAGGCTGGCGCGGGTCTTGGTGGGAGCGATGTTCTCGCGCAGGTTCTTGCCGTTGATCTCGTGCCAGATGAATTGGGCAGTCTCGACCGCTTCCTCGTGCGTGAGGTGCGCGTAGTGCTGGAAGAAGCTGTTCGGGTCTTGGAACACCGTCTCACACAACGTGAGGAAGCGCTGCACGTAGAACTGCTCGATGTCGCGCTCGTCGGCATCGATGTAGATCGAGAAGTCGAAGTAGTCGCTGACGAACTCGGTGACGCCCGAGCTGTCGATGGGTGTGCCTACTTGAAGCACGTTGAGGCCCTCGATGATCACGATGTCGGGCTGGCGGACGATGACTTCCTCACCGTCGATGATGTCGTACAACACGTGGCTGTAGACCGGTGCGCTGGTCTCGGCGGCGCCACTTTTCAGGTCGCGCAGGAACTGCAGTAGGCGGCGTGTGTCGTAGCTCTCCGGGAAGCCCTTGCGGTTCATCATGCCGCGCTCTTCCAGCACCCGGTTGGGGTGTAGGAAGCCATCGGTGGTCACCAGATCCACCTGCGGGTGGTCGGGCCAGCGGGCCAGCAGCGCCTGCAGGATGCGAGCGAACGTGCTCTTGCCAACGGCAACACTGCCGGCAACACCAATCACATACGGCACCTTCGGCGCCAGCGTGCCCAGGAATGCGGCCGACGCCTTATGCAGGTTCTGGGTGGCGGCCACATAGAGATTGAGCAGGCGAGTGAGGGGTAGGTAGATCGCTGCAACCTCGTCGAGATCGATGCGCTCGTTGATACCGCGCAACGATTCCAGGTCGTCCTCGCCGAGCGTCAGGGGCGTGGCCGCACGCAGCGCGGCCCATTGCTCGCGATCGAAGGACAGGTAGCGGTCGGCCTTGTCGGTGAGGTTCGATGCCGTCACGGGGCCAGACCCTACGCTCACGGGGTGACTGAACCCCAAAGCCGGCGCGCCGCCCGCCCGACGCGCAAGGAACTGGGGGCGTGGTATACCCCACCCGCATTGGTGGAGGCGGTGGTGCGCGAGGCGGTTTTCGATGGCGCGCAGACGGTGCTCGACCCTGCGTGCGGCGACGGTCGATTCCTGCGCGCAACCGGCCTGCGGCGCCAGACCGGTGTCGACATCGACCCGTCGACAGGTTTCATCCACGATGGCTTCATCCATGACGATGCGTTGCAGCGCGACTGGGGCGACCAGCAGTTCGATGTCGTCATCGGCAATCCGCCATATCTCAACCAACTCTCGCGGCTGACCTCGCGTGGTGGCAGCAGCAAGTTCGGCGGCGGCCCATACGCAGACGCGGCGGCCGAGTTCCTTGCACTCGCGATTCGCCTCGCGCGTCCGGGTGGTCGCGTGGGGTTGGTGTTGCCGCAGTCATTGCTGGCGACGCGTGACGCCGCAGCGATTCGGACTGCGGTTGACGGCGCAGCCGCGCTGCGCTGGATGTGGTGGTCGAACACCCGGATGTTCGACGCGAGCGTGCGCGTGTGGGCGGGAGTCTGGGAGGTGGGCGGAGCGCAGGGTGAAGTCCGCCGAGAGTTCGGTCCCGACTTCACCGAGCTGCCGCCGATGCCAATGCCGCGAACTTGGTCAGGCTTGTTGACGGGCTCGTCCGCTGCTGCGCACAACGGGCCGACGCTGGGCACGATCTCAACGTTCACCGTCGACTTCCGCGACCAGTACTACGGGCTGGTCGGTGCAGTTGGCGACGACGAAGCCGGTCCGCCATTGATCACGAGCGGCCTCATCGAACCGGGTCGCTGCCTGTGGGGTGTGCGGGCGGTGCGCTTCGCCAAACAACACTTCGATGCGCCGCGAGTTGCAGTTGAGCGGCTCTCGCCGGCTCTGCAAAAGTGGGCCGCCGCGCGGCTGGTTCCGAAGATTCTGATCGCGAATCAGACGAAGGTGATCGAGGCGGTCCGCGACGTGTACGGCGAGTGGTTGCCCAGCGTGCCGGTGATCACGTGCGTCACGGAGCAACCCGAGCGGGTGCTGGCCGTGCTGGGGTCCGACGCAGCCAATCTGTGGGTACGTCAACACGCCGCCGGCAGCGGCCTCTCTGCCACGAGCGTGCGCCTCAACCCAAGGTTGTTGGCGAGCATCCCGCTCCTATAGCGAGCTTCCCCACCGCGTCATCAATCTGCGCGGTTTGCTGCGGTCAGGGCATGACATGGTGGAAGTCGCGGGCGGCCAAGGAGCGCCAGCGGCGAGCATTGACCCAGGCACGCATCGCCATCCACGTCAGCTGTGCGCCCCACAGACCGGCCAGACCGAGCGACGGAACGAACAGCGTGGCCAGCGCCAGGGGCAGGTAGCCGACCAGGTTGTACACGGCCCGGCGGCCCAACCACCGTTCGTCCTTCGCACCGATGAGCGCGCCGTCGTAGGCGAACGCAATCGCACCCGGCAGCTGCATGACAGCCAGAATGATCAGGCCCGCGGTCAGCCGCGAGCGAACGGCGCTGTCGCCGCTGAACAGTGCAGGAGCGAACGGACTGACCGCGACCAGCGTCGTCGCCAATCCGGCTGCAACCCACAGCGAAAGGCGAGTACTGATTCGCCCGATGCGAGCGGCTTCGGCGGGGTGGTCGCCGCCGAGCTCGCCAGCCACCAGCGACTGTGCGGGAATGGCGAGCGCATCCAGGATGAGCGCGAGGAACATGAACAGCTGAGTGAGAACCTGGTTGGCTGCCAGCGTCGGGGTGTCGATGCGGGCGGCGACAAACGTGGCCGAGTTCCACACTGCGAACATGGCCAGGGAACGCACGGCGAAGTGGACACCACTGGCGAGCACCGGTTTCATGCGCGCCCAGGTACCGCGCAGCCGGGTGAGGTGTGGATGCATGATGCCGACGAATGCGCCGGCAGCCAGGATCTGCACGATCACCGTGCTCCATGCCGACCCGGCGACCCCAAGGCCCAGCCCATAGACGGCGATGATCTCCAGCAACAGGTTCACGACGTTGGCGACGATGACGAGAATCAGCGGCTTGCGGAGCTGGTTGACGCCGCGCATGACCCCGTGGCCAACATACGCAATCAGCACGAATGGCACGCCGACAGCGCTGATGCGCAGGTACGTCGACGCGTGTTCCAGCACCTCGCCCCGGCCGCCAAGCAGCCAACACAGCGGGCGCGCGGCAACGCTGAGAAGAAGGCCCATCGGCACGCCGAGCATTGCCGCCAACTGCAAACCGTTGGTGGCCACACGGCGCGCCTCGGGTGCATCGCCGCGTCCGTGGGCGAATGCGACGTCGGGGGTGAGTCCGTATTCCAGAGCGGCGGTCAGCGAGATGACGGTGAGCAACACCGTGGAAGCAATCGCGAGTCCCGCCAACTGCGGCGTGCCAAGGCGGCCGACGATGGCGGTATCCACCAACACGTAGAGGGGCTCGACGGCCAGCGTGCCAAGTGCCGGAATCGCCAAGCGAGCAATGCGACGCTCGAGATCGTCACGCAACAGTGGCACCCCGCATGTTGCCACGCGGTCGTGACGGGGCGGCATTGCTTTCGTCCGGTGCCGCTCGATCATCCTTGGTAGCGAGAATTTCGCGCGATGTACGACACCTCTCGTTCATGTATCGTTCTCCTGACGTACACCATCAGAATGCGCGTCGTCGACGCCGGGGGAACCATGTCGAATGACCACGTGTGGGATGCACCAGGGCTTGGCCCCTGGCAGCGGGACAGTGCCCACGACCCGGTGTCGCAATCGCGGCTGATGCAGCAGGTCTGCCCAGCGGGGTTCAACCGCAGCTTCGAGGAGACGTTCGCTGCATACCGACTGCTGCTCGACCGACTGGCGATGGGCACGGTCGACCGCACACACCGCATCACTCACGGCACTCGTCTCCGCGTCGACGGCACGACGGGGCAGGTCACCAACCTCGGATGACCGCGCCGGCTCCTTCGGCCACCTCGGCCACCTCGGCCTCCACCGCCACCGTGATCGGAATCGCCCTCGCGTCGGTTCTGGTACCGCTGAACTCGACGATGATTGCAGTCGCGCTGCCGCGCCTGGCGCGAGAGTTCGGAATCGAGAAGGCGCACGCGAGTGTGCTGGTCACCGTCTACCTGACGGCGATGCTGGTGGGTCAACCGATCGCGGGCCGCCTGGGCGACCGAATCGGGGTCCGCCGACTCGCCACCATCTCGGTCGTGGGATTCGGAGTGTTCTCGGGAATCTCGATGTTCGCCGGGTCGTTCGCAGTGCTGGTCGCGTGCCGCGCGGGGCAGGCGGTGTTCGCCTCGGCCATCATGCCCAGCGTGCAGGCGATGCTGCGCATGATCACCACGCCCGCAGACCGTGGTCGGGCGTTTGGTGTGCAGGGTTCTGTCGTCGGCGTCGCCGCCGGCTTGGGTCCAGTGATCGGCGGTATATTGCTCGCCACTCTCGGCTGGCGGGCCATCTTCGGCGTGAACATCCCGATTGTGCTGATCGTGCTGTGGGTGCTGCGGCGAACGGTGCCGGCTTCGGTCGACAGATCGCCGACCACTCCAACGTCCGATCGGTCGGGTGCGCGGGAACGAGTTGCGAATCCGGTCTTCATCGCGGCGTTCGGCACGCAGGCGCTGGCGACGTTCGCGCAGTACGGATTGTTGTTGCTCACGCCGATGCTGCTCGATGACCGTGGCTGGGGTTCGGCCTCCGTGGGAGGGGCGCTGTCACTGCTGACGGTCGGGCTGATCGTCACCAGCCCGCCGGGCGGTCGATTGGGCGATGTGCGCGGCCGTCGTTTCCCCGTGCTGGTCGGGCTCGCCGTGGCGGCGGTCGCGGTTGCGACATCGGCAGCGTTCGGCGACGCGACGGCTTCGGCGGTCCTTTTGGTGACCCTTCTCATCTTCGGTCTCGGGCTGGGGTTGGCCGCGCCCGGCATCCAGACGGCGGGAATCGAGGCTGCCCCTGAGCGCCGGATCGGGTTCGCCTCGGGCCTACTCTCCGCAAGCCGCTACGTCGGCAGTATCACGGCCAGCATCCTGCTGACCCTGCTGGTCGACGACGCGGGAGGTGGCGCCGGCATGATGCTTGCCCTTTGCACGGTGGCGCTGCTGCTCGGGTTGGGCACCGCGTGCAAACTGCCAGGCCTGCGTGCGGCCCGCGTTCTGGCGGTCAGCGACGCCAGGGGGCCGACGGACTGACGCCGCCGGGGGCGGTCAGTACGTCGACGCCATCGTCGGTGACCAGGCACGTGTGTTCGAACTGCGCGGTCCACCTACCATCGGCAGTCGCGGCGGTCCAGTCGTCGTCGAAGACCATCTTGTGCTGCCAGCCGCCAAGCGTGATCATCGGTTCGATGGTGAACGTCATACCCGGGCGCATGATCATCGAGGCGCGCTCGTCGTAGTAGTGCAGCACCTGAACGTCGGTGTGGAATTGCTCACCGATGCCGTGGCCGATGAAGGCCCGCACCACGCCGAACTTGTACTTCTTGGCGTGGTTCTCGATGGCGCGACCAACATCACTGAGCGGGCGGCCGGGCACGACGGCTTCGATGCCGTGCCACATGCACTCCTCGGTGACCTGCACCAGCTGACGGCTGGCCGGGTCGACATCGCCAACCAAGAACGTGGCATTGGTGTCGCCGTGCACGCCACCGATGAACGAGGTGACGTCGATGTTGAGAACGTCGCCGTCCTGTAGCACTCGGCTGTCGGGGATGCCGTGGCAGATGATCTCGTTCGCGCTGGTGCACACGCTCTTGCGATAGCCGTGATAGTTGAGCGGGCTGGGGTAGGCGCCGCGCTCGATGTTGGCTTCGTGCACGAAGATGTCGATCTCTTCGGTGGTGATACCCGGGCGCACTATCTCGCCGGCGAGACGCAGAATTTCGGCGCCCACCATGCCGGCGTGACGCATACGCTCGATGATCTCGGGCGACTTCACGCGGTCTTCGGCCCAGCGCGCCACCTGGCCGGTGGCCGCGTACGACGGCTTCGCAATGTGGTCGGGCACGGTCCGCATCGGGCTGATCTCGCCCTGCATCACGCGGCCTTCCAGGGCCTTGTGGCAGCGCTTGTACTTGCGACCGCTGCCGCACCAGCAGACGTCGTTTGCCTGGGGAAGTACGTGGGGCGGTCGGGTCTGCAGCACGTTGTCAGTCTACGGGCTGTATCTGCCGGTGGAAATGGCAGGGCTCAGTTGGCCCGACGCCGCCGTTCCTTGGAGCGATTGCGGTGAGACGTGGCACGATGACCGAATCACTACCGACCCATCTCGTGATCCCGTAACGGCACGCCTCGACATCTGGCTGTGGGCAGTACGGCTGACACCCACGCGGGCGGTCGCGACTGAACTGTGTCGAGCCGGGCGAGTGCTGGTGAACGGCGGTGTCGGCAAGTCAGCGACCGCGGTGAAGGTGGGTGACCGCATCGAGGCACGGATCGCGCAGCGGCAACGCGTCGTCGTGGTCGCGCGCGTGATCAACAAGCGAGTCGGGGCTCCGCTGGCTGCGGAGTGCCTGGTGGACCACAGTCCGGTCGTGGATCGGGACACGTCGTCGCCGATCTTCGAGCGTGAGCGGGGCAGTGGCCGACCGACAAAGCGCGACCGCCGGCAGATCGATCGCCTGCGCGGAAAGTGAACGTTCACCGTTCGAGCCGCTCCGACTGCGCGAGTAACGAAGGATGGTGACGACGCGGTGCAGTGGAGCGCCGACGCAGCACCGATCTGGACGAGTGACCTGAAGGTGGACAACACGATCCTGTGGAGGTGTACGGCGACTGGGTGACGTGATCAGGGCGAAGGCGGGGGTACGCCGCACTCGTTGGCGGCGATGGTCGACTGCCAGGTGAACAGTGCCAGCTCGTCAGTCGTCAGCGTGTTCTCGAAGAGCAGCGGTGCCAGCAGCGGGTCGTCGATCATGGTGCCGGCGAAGCATTGGTACTTCCGGATCTTTGCCAGCGACGCGTCCGGGCCAGCCTGCGAAATTGCGTCGTGTTCCACCTGCAGCGCTTGCAGCGGGGAGATCACTGGAGTCGCCGGCTCCGTGGCGCCCGGGCCTCTGTCGCAGGCTTCGAAGGTGACGTCGTTGACGACGGTGGTCGGAGTGGCGCTTGAGCCGGACGCCTTCGCCCACGCGGTGATGGCGGCCGCAAACCGATCGGCTGAATCATCAAAGGTGACGGTGGCGGTGAAGCACACGGTGCTCTCGCGTTGGTAGCTGGTGTAGCCGCTACCGGCCCAGCCGTTCAACGCCTCCCGGGCCTGGGTCCACGGCAGCCATGCATCGAGCATCACCAACGCATCCAGCTGTGAGAACGGCTGTGGCTCGTCGATCACGGCGTTGCCCAGCGGAACCTCGACGGCGACCGCGACCGGCTCTTGCCCAGGATCTCCGTAGAGCCACGGATTCAGCAGGATCTCTTCCGTCG
>JAYUCY010000138.1:0-34626 GCA_043740085.1 Ilumatobacteraceae bacterium | reverse complement strand
GATAGTGCCGGGGGAAGGGAGGAACTTGCCGCCGGCTGGGTTCTCGGCGTTGATGCGGATCTCGATGCCGTGGCCGTAACGGCGGGCAGCGACTTCTGCCTGAGTCATCGGCAACGGCTCGCCGCTGGCAACGCGTAGCTGCCACTCAACAAGGTCGATACCGGTGATGACCTCGGTGACAGGGTGCTCGACCTGCAGGCGGGTGTTCATCTCGAGAAAGAAGAACTCCTCGTCCTGGTAGATGAACTCGACGGTGCCCGCGTTGTAGTAACCAACGGCTTTCGCGGCCTTGATGGCGGCCTCGCCCATGGCATCTTCAATGCCGGGCGCCATGTGCGTGGCGGGTGCCTCCTCAATCAGCTTCTGGTGGCGGCGCTGGGCCGAGCAGTCGCGGGTGCTGACCCACACGACCTCGCCGAACTGGTCGCCGACGATCTGCACTTCCACGTGGCGCGGCCAGGTGAGGTAGCGCTCGATGTAGATCTCGTCGCGCCCGAAGAATGCCTTGGCCTCGCGCCTGGCGCTGTCCATTGCCTCTTGCACTTCGTCGGCGCTGCGGATCACCTTCATACCGCGACCGCCGCCGCCGTACGCGGCCTTGATGACCAGTGGCCATCCGAACTCGTTGCCGAAGGCCAGAATCTCGTCGGCCGACGTGATGAACTCGGTGGTGCCCGGAACAATCGGTGCGCCGCCGCGGAGCGCGGCCTTACGCGAGCTGACCTTGTCGCCCATCTCGTCGATGGCTTCCGGCGGCGGCCCGATGAAGGCCACGCCCTTGGCGATGATCGCTCTGGCGAAGTCGGCGTTCTCCGAGAAGAAGCCGTAGCCGGGGTGTACCCCGTCGGCACCGCTCTGTTCAATGGCGTTGAGAATCGCCTCGGTGTTCAGGTAGCTCTCGGCGGCGGTGGAGCCGCCGAGCGCGTAGGCCTCGTCGGCGAGACGGACATGGAGGGCGTTGCGGTCGAGTTCGCTATAGACCGCGACGGTCTTGATGCCGAGCTCACGAGCAGCCCGGATGACTCGAACAGCGATCTCTCCACGGTTGGCGATCAGGATCTTTTTCAGCACAGAACGCCATACTTGCGGAATGGACACCCCTGGCGCCACACCGCCGAACCAGCCGCCATCCATCGGACCCCGCGTCTGGCCTTCCGGCTGGCATGTTTCGGTGGTCGAGGAGACCGGCAGCACCAACGCCGACCTCCTCGCCGCCGCCGCCGATGGTGCCCCTGACCGCACCGTTTTGGTGGCGCGACACCAGACTGCCGGTCGCGGTCGGCTGGACCGTCGGTGGGAGGCGCAACCGGGCGCCAACCTGCTGGTGTCGTTGCTGTTCCGCGAGATTCCCGAGACGCCGCACGTGCTGACGCAGCGAGTTGGTCTGGCGGCTGTCTTCGCCTGCGAGCGAGTCACCGGCCTGAAGCCGACCCTGAAGTGGCCCAACGACCTGCTGCTCGATGGTGCGAAGCTGGCAGGCATCTTGGCCCAGGCGAAGCTCGGCGCGCAGCCGGCGGTCGTGGTCGGTATCGGCATCAACGTTGGCTGGGCGCCGGAAGGCTCGGCACGGCTGGGCGAGGCCGTCGACCCGATGGATGTGTTGGCGGCGATGCTGCACGCGTACGACGAGCTGCCTGCGGATGTGTGGATGCAGTACCGCGATCATCTCGACACGCTGGGCCGCAGCGTCCGCGTTGAGGTGACCGACGGGATGATTGAGGGCCGCGCCCTCGACGTCGAGCTCGACGGTCGCCTAGTAGTTGTCGACGAGTGCGGCATCACCCACCGCTTCGCCGTCGGCGACATCGTGCATCTGCGCTAGGCACCCGGCATGCGATTCACAATCGCACGTGGCATGGCCTGATCCTTCAATCACCACAGGATGTGAGCCGATTGCGCCGCGACACGTGCGGTTGTGAAGCGACCTGACGGCCCGCTGAACCGAGCGGGAACTAGGCTGATCGACAGTGCTTGCTCAGGACACCACCCCGTTGCCGCGCAAGCGCCGTCTGCCGACGTTTCTTGTTGTCGCCCTGCTCACGACGGTGGTCGCCGGCGCGGGCACGCTGATTGCTGCCCGGCGCGTGGTGGACAATGTGCCGCGAGTTGCCGGTGTGTCCGAGGTGCTCAGTGCCAGCAGCGGCAGCGTCGAGAACTATCTGCTCGTCGGCAGCGACAGCCGTGCATTGGGCGACCCCAACACTGGCGAGACCGGCGATGTCACGGGCAACCGCAGTGACACGATCATGGTGCTGCGGGTCGACTCGAGTGCGGGCACCGCCAGCATTCTCTCCATCCCTCGCGACCTGTGGGTTGATCGAGCGGGCCACGACAGTAAGGGCCGCATCAACTCGTCCTACAACGACGGGCCCGCCGCGCTCGTGCAGACCGTGCAGGGCGGCGAGTTGCGCATACCGATTCATCACTACGTGGAGATCGACTTCTCCGGTTTCAAATCGTTGGTCGACGCGCTGGGCGGCGTGCAGGTGTGCTTCTGGTACCCGACACGCGACTTCAACACCGGTCTCGATATCCCTGAGGGCGGCTGCTACGTCCTCAACGGCACCCAGGGCCTGGCGTACGCCCGCAGCCGCCACTATGAGGAACTGCGCGACGGCGAATGGCATGAAGACCCGACCTCGGATCTTGGCCGCTCGACGCGCCAGCGGGCATTCGTCAACGCGTGCCTGCAAACCGCGCTCGCACAGGTGAAGGCCAACCCGTTCACTACCGGCGAGCTGGTGAGTGCGATGGCTGCTGCGATCCGGATTGACGATGAACTGGACCCGATTGGCGCCGGCGCATCGCTGCGCACGGCCGTCGGCGACGGCCTCCTGACCTACTCGCTGCCGGTCGTCGGCGAGACCATCGATGGAAACGCCGTGCTCAAGCTGGGCGACGGCACCGAAACCGTTCTGGCGTACTTCCGCGGCGAAGGGCCGGCACCGGCGCCCGCCGCCTAGGTCCGTCCGCCATACTGTTCGAATGTCGATCGTCAAAGAAAGCGACACAATCGCCGGTGTGTACACCGTGGAGCCCAGCCTCCACGGCGACCAGCGCGGATTGTTCATCGAAACCTACCGCCGCGAATGGTTCCCCAATGGGCGCGAGATGCTGCAGGGCAACCGCTCGAACAAGCAGCAGAACGCCGTCGTGGGTTTGCACTACCACCTGCATCAGGCCGACTACTGGTACTGCCCTGTCGGCACTATCCGCGTGGTCCTTCACGATCTGCGCGATGGCGGCCCCACGTATGGCGGCACGATGACCTTCGACATCTCGGGCGACAACCACCTTGGCGTCTACATCCCGCCGGGCGTGGCCCATGGTTTCGCGGCGCTGACCGACGTTGTCATGACGTACCTCGTCGACAACTATTACAACCCGGCCGACGAGCTGGGTGTGAAATGGGACGACCCAGTGATCGGCGCCGACTGGGGCGTCACCGAGCCCATCATGTCCGCTCGCGATGAGGCCAACCCACTGCGTGCCGATCTGCCCGAGGGTCGCCGGCCCTACTGGGCAATGAGAACGTGACCTGAAGGACAACGATCATGAAACTGTTCATCACGGGCGCCGCCGGTTTCATCGGTTCGAACTACGTCCGCTGGCTGCTGGCCAACAGCGATGACGAGGTCACTATCTTCGATGCGCTCACCTATGCGGGCAACATGGAAAGCATTCGTGACGTGCTCGATGACAAGCGCACTACGTTTGTGCACGGTGATATCTGCGACGAAGACGTGGTGGTGCAGAGTATGGACGGCCACGACGCTGTGGTGCATTTCGCCGCCGAGAGCCACGTCGACCGCAGCATCAAAGACCCGTATGCGTTTGTGCGCACCAACTGCTTCGGTACCAACGTGATGTGCGACGTGGCCCGCCGCGTTGGTGTGCAGAAGTTCCTGCACATCAGCACCGATGAGGTCTACGGAACTATCGACGAAGGCTCGTTCAGCGAGACCGATGTGCTCACGCCGCGGTCGCCCTACAGCGCAGCCAAGGCCGGCAGCGATCTCATCGCGCTCAGCTATTTCACCACGCACAATTTGCCGGTGGTGGTCACGCGCTGCAGTAACAACTACGGCCCGTTCCAGTTCCCAGAGAAAGTCATCCCGCTGTTCACCAGCAACCTTCTGGATGGTCGCAAGGTGCCGCTATACGGAGACGGCGGCAACGTGCGCGACTGGATTCACGTGGAAGATCACAACCGTGCTGCGCACCTGGTGTTGCAGCACGGCGAGCTGGGCGAGATCTATAACATCGGCGCCCACGAGGAGTTCACCAACCGTGAGCTGACCTACAAACTGCTCGAGCTGTGTGGCCGCGACGAAAGCTTCATCGAACCCGTTGCGGATCGTCTGGGTCACGACCGTCGGTACTCGGTCAACATCGACAAGATCACCTCACTGGGCTGGAAGCTGGAGAAGTCGTTCGAGCACGGCCTGGCCGACACCGTGGCCTGGTACCGCGACAATCGTTGGTGGTGGGAACCGTTGAAGGCCAAGGCGGGCCTCTAGGTGCGAATATTTATCACCGGTGCCGGCGGTCAGCTGGGCATCGACCTGGTGGCCACCTGCGCCGCCGCGGGTGACGAAGTTTTCGCGTTCGATCGCGCCGGGCTGGATATTGGGTCGCGGTCCGCGGTACACAACGCGATTACCTCGCTGCGGCCTGACGCGGTCATCAACTGCGCGGCATGGACGGCTGTCGACGCGTGTGAGGGTGACCCTGACTTTGCGCTGGCCCTCAACGGAACCGCAGTGCGCTGGCTGGCCGAGGCATCGCATCGAGTCGGCGCGCACCTGGTGCAGGTCAGCACCGACTACGTCTTCGATGGCACACTCGATCGTCCATACCACGAGTGGGACGAGACGGAACCGCGGAGTGTCTATGGCCTGACCAAGCTGATTGGCGAGCAGGAAGCGCTGGCGCTGGGCCCCTCGGCGACTGTCGTACGCACCTCGTGGGTCTGCGGGCGCAATGGCAGCAACATGGTCAAGACCGTCATGCGCTTGGCCGACGCGCACCCGCAACTTTCGTTCGTAGACGACCAGATCGGCCACCCGACCTTCACGCACGACCTCGCGCCCGTACTGCGCCGCTTGGCGCTCGACCGATTGAGCGGCGTAGTGCATGCCACCAATCAGACAGCGTGCTCGTGGTTCCAGTTCGCGGGCGAGGTCGTTGCCGCGATGGGCAAGGACCCGACGATGGTGCAACCGATCGCCACCGCCGATCTGCTGCCGGCTCGGCCAGCGCCGCGCCCTGCCAACAGCGTGCTCGACAACGCCGTTCTGCGCATGGCTGGCTTCACCCCGCTGCGCGACTTCCGCGAGCCCCTGCGCGAGACGGTGGCTGCGCTGATGGACGGCGCTGCTACCTAGCTGGAGACGGCTATCAGGCCGGCGCCCGCAACGGCCAGCAGGATGCCGCCGACGTTGATGCGACTGACGGGTTCGCGATCGAACCGATTGGCGAGCGCGGTGGTGGCCAACGGATAGAGCGAACCCAACACAGTTGCGACGGCGATGGGGCCGAGTTGGAGCGCGTGGTTGATGGCGAGGGCCGACGCCGCCATCAACACACCTGCCATCACGGCCAGGCGCGGTGGGCGGGGGCCCACGGGGACGTGGCGGACAACGCACAACACGCCCACCGTCACGGTTCCGCCAACAGCGGCGAAGACAACCGGCCACTGGCCGCTCTCGGTGCTGGTGTGGCCCACGGCCATGAAGAACACGGCGAAGCCCGCCCCTGAGACCACGGCCGAAGTGATTTCGGCGCGCAACGCCAACGAGCCGACACCGTCATCGCGGCGAAAGGCCAACGCAGGAATGGCGAGCAGCGCCAGAGTAATTCCGACCCAACGGCCGCTCGACAGAGCGACGCCCGTGACAAGGTCAACCGTGACCGGTACGAGTGCAGTGGTGAGCGCCGCGAGTGGCGCGACGACGCTCATTCGTCCACCAGCGAGCGCGCGGAAGAAGACGATGTAGGCGGCGCCACCGGCAGCTCCGCCGAGGAGACCGAGCAGTGCGTCGCCCCCATGCAGATGCTGCCAACCAATCGCAATCGCGAAGATCGGCAGGAGCACCAAGGTGGTCAGCTGGGACACGAAACCCACGTGCAGCGAGTCGTGACCGACCGATGCTCGGCCACCCAGATAGTCCGCCGCACCGGAGGTGAAGGCCGCGACCAGAGCGAGGACGACAACCATCGGCCAAGACTACTCACATGGTGTAGATTGTTCGGGTCCAAAGTATTTCCGGAATACGGTGAGGGGTTCATCCATGGGTGAGATCGTCGGCTCGGCACTGGTTGCACATGTGCCGCCACTGGTGCTTCCGGAAGACGTTCGGTTGCAGCTGAACCACGGCAGGGATTTCTCGATTGTCGATGGGCTGCATCGCATGCGCCGTGAGTGCATCGACCCGCTGGACGCAGACACGCTCATCGTGCTGGACACGCACTGGTACACCACCTTCGAGTGGGTCGTCTCGGCGCACGACCGCCGAGCCGGGAAGTTCACCAGCGAAGAGTTGCCGCGTGGTAACCCGCAGATGCCGTACGACTTCTTGGGCGACCCCGAGCTGGCCTTCCTGGTGGCGGAAGTGGCCGCCGAACGCGCCGACACCTGGGTGCACGCGAGCAACGACCCCTACCTGCCCATCCACTACGCGACCGTGTACCTGACGCCGTTCCTGCAGGCCGACGAGAAGTGGATGACGGTCAGCACCTGTCAGACCGCGGAGCTCAACGACATGCTGATTTTCGGCGAGGTGTTGGGCGAAGCCATTCGCCGTTCGGACCGACGCGTGGTGATCCTGGCCAGCGGTGGGCTGTCACACAAATTCTGGCCGCTCAGCCAACTGCGTCAGCACGAGGGCGCCGACCCGAACGATCTGTTCAGCCCTCAGCATCGTGCCGCCGACGAACAGGTCATCGAGTGGATGGGAGCCGGCGACCATGCATCCGTGCTGGAGAACTACAGCGAGTTCCGCAAGTTCACGCCCGAGGGCCGCTTCGCCCATTACGTGATCATGGCCGCCGCAGCAGGTGGCGCAGCGTGGAAGTCGTCCGGCGTGCCCTACAGCGACTATGAAAACGCTGCGGGAACCGGGCAGATCCATCTCTGGTTCCCAGCGAACTAGCTCACCCTCTACTTTCTAGGAGCGTTAATATGCGATTGGCGAACTATGCAGGCCGCGCGACCATCGTGCTCGACGGGCACGCCATCGACGTCGGGCAAGCCAGTGGTGAACAACTGGGCAGCGACCCAATGCTGTTGACCGACCTTGCCAACCACGACGCGCTGCGAGCCATCGCCGCCGCTGTCACCCCCATCGAATGGCCGCTGCTCGATGAGGGACTGCTGGGTGCGCCAGTGCCGCGGCCGCCGAAAGGTTTCGGGGTTGCGCTCAACTATCGCCAGCATGCGCTGGAAAGCGGTCGCGATCTGCCCACCGAGCCGCACCTCTTCGGCAAGACCGACAACTGCGTCTGTGGACCGTTCGACGAGATCGTGATTCCCGCGGGGCTCACCCAGATCGACTACGAGGCGGAACTCGTCATCGTGTTCGGCCGCACCTGCAAAGGCGCGACTCGTGAGGACGCGTGGAGCTACCTTGCCGGCGTCACGGCTGGCCAGGACATCTCCGATCGGGCCGAGCAGTTCCGTCCACCGGTGAAGCAGTTCACGATTGCGAAGACGTACGACACCTTCGGCCCCATCGGGCCGTACCTGGTGACTGCCGACGAGCTGGCCAACCCAGATTCGCTGGAGTTGGTAGGTCGTGTCAGCGGCGAGGAGATGCAGCGCACCAACACCAACGACCTCATCTTCGACGTTCCTGCACTGGTGGTCTGGCTCAGCCGGTACATCACGTTCAACGCTGGCGACCTGCTCTGGACGGGCACGCCTGGCGGCGTCGGCGAAGCCCGCGGGCGGTTCCTCCACGACGGCGACGTGGTGGAGACCGAGCTCGAGGGCGTCGGTATCATGCGCAATCCGGTCGTTGAGCGCTAGGCGCCGCTGAGATGAAGGTTGTGCAGGAGGGTGACAAGAGCGTGAGCTACGGCGGCCGGTTCACGGGCACGGTTGAGTTGGAGATGTTGCACGCGACACCAACCGACGAACAGCCCGATACCGCGCTGGTGCATTTCAAGGACGGGGCCGTCACGTTTTGGCACCTCCACCCGGGTGGGCAGCAGTTGTACGTCGTGAATGGTGAGGCGCGCGTCGGCACCGTGGCCGATGGTGAAGTCCGGATCCCGATGGGCTCGCTGGTGGTGTGCCCGCCCAACGAGCGCCACTGGCACGGCGCCGCCCCCGGCAACGACTCCACGCTGCTGGCAGTGACGTGGGGCACGACCCAGTGGGAGACTGAGGCGCCCCTGTGACGGCGCACGACGTCGCCATCGTCGGCATGGGGCCAACGGGCGCCACGTTGGCCAACCTGTGTGGTCTGCACGGTCTGCGCACCATCGTGTACGAACGATCGACGGCGCCCTACTCGCAACCGCGGGCGTGCCACCTGGACGCAGAGATTGCCCGCGTGTTCCAGCAGTGTGGAATGGAGGCCGATCTTCGTGAGGTGCTGACCGTGTCTGCCGGCATGGAGTACGTCGATTGCGGCGGTCAACGACTGTTCACGTTCGAGGGTTTCGAGCGCGAGCCGCTGCTGGGGTGGGAGGAGGATTACGTGTTCCTGCAGCCCGAGCTGGAGGCGGCTCTGCGCCGACGTCTCTCCGCGTTTCGTCACGTGGAGATTCGCCAAGGGCAGCCGGCGCCGACCCTCAGCGAAATGCTGGAGCAGGCGACGTACGTCGTGGCGTGCGATGGCGGCGGCAGCCAGCTGCGTGACGAACTGGGGATCGGCCTTCGCGACCTGGGTTACGACGAGCAGTGGTTGGTTGTCGACGTGATGCTTCGTTGCGAGCCATCGCCGCCGTTGCCCTCGATCATCCAGCAGGTGTGCGACCCGGCACGGCTGGCGACGTTCGTTCCCTCGCACGGAGCACACCGCCGCTGGGAGTTCCATCTGCAGGCTGGTGAGCAGCCCGACCCGTGGCAGCTGCTGGCCCCGTGGGGCGTCACATCGGAGCACGGCGAGCTGGTGCGGGCGGTGCCGTACCGGTTCCACGCCCTCGTTGCCGAACGTTGGCGCGGTGGTCCCGACGACCGCGTCCTGCTCGCCGGCGACGCAGCCCACATGATGCCGCCCTTCATGGGGCAGGGTATGTGCAGCGGTGTCCGCGACGCTGCCAACCTGGCCTGGAAGTTGGCGGAGGTGGTCGGCGGACAATCATCGGCCGAGCTGCTGGCAACGTACGAGACCGAACGAGCCGGGCACACCGAGACAGTCATCGAGATGTCGGTCGAGGCCGGCCGTACCCTCGCCCGCTTAGCCGCCGATCCGCACGACGTTCCGCAACCCTCGCAGCCCGACCCACATCGCTGGTCGCGTATCCCCGGGCTCCGTCTCGGCAGTGAGTTCCCGGTAGGGCATCTGCTGCCGCAGCCCAACCGTCTGGACGATCGACTGCCGCTCGGCTGGGCGTGGGTAGCCGGCGATGAGGACTTCGTGTCACCCGACGGCAACCCCGTGGTCGTCGAAGCTTGCGCGACCTACGGCGAGCGGGCAGTCTTGGTGCGTCCCGACCGCTACATCGCCGCGGTCGCTCGCTGACCGCCCCTACGAGAGCGGCACGAGGCGAACGGGCAATTCCTTCAAGCCGTTGATGAAGTTGCTGCGCACGCGCTTCGGCTCACCGACCAGTTCGACGCGGTCGACCCGCTGTGCGAGCGCAGCCAGAAATGTCCGGACTTCCAACCGCGCCATCCACTGGCCGATGCAGAGATGTGGGCCACCACCGCCGAAGGTGACGTGACGATTCGGGGTGCGCGCGATGTCGAAGTGATGCGGCTGGTCAAACACCAGCGGGTCGAAGTTGGCCGCTGTGTACCAGGTGACCACCTTGTCGCCAGCAGCGATGGGCACTCCGCCGAGCTCGGTATCTACGGTGGCGGTGCGGCGGAAGTGCAGCTGCGGGCAGGTCCAGCGCAGAACCTCTTCCGTCGCAGAGTCCAGCAGCGCTGGCTCAGCGCGCAGCTGCGCAAGCGCGTCCGGGTATTGCGCAAGCACTAACAAGCCCTGTGCGAGCGCGTGGCGGGTGGTCTCGTTACCCGCGATGAGCAGCAGCAGAAAGAAGGTGCCCTGCTCGCGTTCGCTCAGCGGTTCGCCATCGACGAGCGCGTTGGTGAGCACGCTCAACACGTCGCCGCTCTCGACGCCGCGCCGCGCCGCCGACAGCCGCTGCACATACTCAAACACCTTCAGCGTGACAGGGCTACGGAAGGGCAGCAGCCGGTACGGGTCCGTGTCGGTACGGTCGCTGACGGCGGGGGAGTAGTCCGGATCCGCGTTGTAGATGATCTGGTCGGCCCAGTGGAAGAGCTGCGGTGCGTCATCATCGGGCACGCCGAGCAAGCCGGTGAGCATTCGAATCGGCAGCTCGCGAGCAACGGCGTGTACCGCGTCGAGCTGGCCAACAGAGCGGCTGGCTGCGAGCGCATCCTCCAGCACCTGATCCACCAGCTGCGTCGCATGCGCGGCGTACGTCTCCACCGCCAGCTTGCTGAAGGTGGGGTTCACCAGTTGGCGCAGCTTGGTGTGCCGTGGCGGGTCGGTCTCCAGCATCGTGCGGCGTGCGGCCAGCGCCTCCGGGTCGTGCTGCAGCTCCTCGATCTCGGTGCCGCCGACTTCGCTGGAGAACGTTCGCCAGTCCTTGTGAACGGCCACGATGTGCTCGTGGGCGGTGAGCGACCAGAAGCCCGCACCCTCGTGACCGTTCGCGGCCGTCTCGTTCACCCACGCCACGGGCGCGGTACAGCGGAACTCGTCGTAGGCAGCCTGCGGTAGGCCGCGCTCGTAGACGTCGTGGCTGAGGATGTCGAGGTGTGGCAGTGAATCAGGGCGCGACATCAGGCGGATGACCCGAGGTATGCCGCCGCCACCAGCGGATTGGAGCGAACCTCGGCGGGTGTCCCCTCTGCAAGGATGCGCCCCTCGTTGAGCACCACGATGTGATCGCTGATGCGTGTGATGAAGCCGAGGTCGTGGTCGATCACCAAGACGCCAGCACCGACGCGCGCAGCGACCGAGCGAACGGATTCCACCATGGCCAGGCTCTCCTGGTCGCTCATGCCAGAGGTGGGCTCGTCGAGGAGCAAGAAGTCGGGTGCCAGCGCGGCGGCACGTGCCAATTCCAGCCGACGTTGGTTGCCGTAGTCCAACGTGCCCGCCTGGCGGTCGGCCCATTCGGTGAGTCCGGCGTCGTCGAGCAGTGTGTCGGCGTCGGGGCGTACCCGATGCGGACGATGGCGAGCTGCTACCAGGGCAGTGAGCGCGACGTTCTCGCGCACGCTGAGGTTCTTGAACAGTCGGAGGTTCTGGAACGTGCGAGCCAACCCCGCTCGAGCGATTTCCACTGGCTTGGTCTCGGTGAGATCCTGCTCGCCCAAGGTGACGCGGCCACCCTGCTCGTTGACGATGCCGGTGATCACGTTGAACAGCGTGGTCTTACCGGCACCGTTGGGGCCGATGAGTCCGACGACCTCGCCGGGCCGCACCGTGAGGCCGGCACCATCGAGCGCGACGAAGCCACCGAACCGCACTTCGATGTCGGCGGCAATCAGGGTGCTGACGCCCTGCTGCGGCGTCTCGCCCGACGGTGGCGGCCGACGGTAGCTGCGTCGTCGCAACCAGCTGGCGAGGTCGCGATCGCCCAGCAAGCCGCCGGGACGCAACAACATGACCAGCAGCATCGTGCCACCCAGGAAGAGGTCGGGGAAACGCTCGATGTCCAGTCGCTGCGGATCGCCCAGCTGACGGAACAGTTCGTTGCCGGCGGTGATCAGCACGGTGCCCAGCACTGCGCCAGAGATGGAGCGCATGCCGCCCACCACGAGCATGACCAAGATCAGGATTCCAGAGTCGAGGGTGAACTGCTTCGGGTTGACGCTGCCCAGCGACTGTGCGCGTAGCGAGCCCCCAAGCGCAATCAGACCCACGCTCACAGTCCACGCTGCCCAGCGTGAACTGAAGAGGCGGATGCCGAGCGCGGGCGCCGCTAACTCGTCCTCGCGGGTCGCGATCGCGAAGCGCCCGATACGGGTCTCCTGGAAGAAGTGCGCGATCACGAGCGCGAGGAAGGCGCCTGCCCACAGCCAACTGTTGCCCTCCAGCCGGGGGATACCCGATAGCCCGCCTGCGCCACGGGTGAGCTCCTTCCAGTTCTTGACCAGTTGCTCGACCACAAAGAGCGCCGCCAACGTGATCATGGTCGGCGCCAGCCCGCTGGCCCGACTGACCGCGATACCGAAGATGCCGCCAATCATCACTGTCACCACCACGGCGAACAACGTCGCACCAAACGGTCCGTAGTGAATGTTTTCCAGACCGAAGGGAATGTCGGGCAGCGCCTTCGCCTTCGCCGCCAGCGGTATGCCGACAACCGCAGTGGAATAGGCGGCAATCTGAGCGAACGCCATGTGGCCAAAGCTCAGCACGCCGGTGTTCCCGATGAACACCTGCATGCCAAGCACGAGAATGAAGTTGCTGAGCATCTCGGCAATCAACGAGTCGCGGCTTGCGCCACCACCGCTTGTGTACGCCATCGCCAGCGCGGCAACAATTGCCACCAGCGCGGCGCTAGCCAGGGTGCTGCGCGTGAACCGGAAGAGACCGGCGTTGAGGCCACCCATCACACACGCTCCGCATGCGACACCTTGAAGATGCCATCCGGGCGAACGACGAAGAAGACGGCAATCAGCACGAACACAATGGCGGTGGAGAACTTGTCCCAGCCAACGGCCACCTCAGGGAGGTAGGCGCGGGTGAGCGTTTCCAGAAGCCCGAGGACCAACCCACCAACAACTGCTCCAGAGAAACTGCCCAGACCGCCGATCACCGCAGCGATCACTGCCTTCAGTAGCCAGTCCGAGCCCATGCTGGGCTCGGCGGCGGGCGAACGCATCAGGATCAACGTGGCCGCGACGCCGGCGAGGAAGCCGGCGAACGCGAAGGCGCCGGAAATCACTCGGTTGGCGCGCACACCCATCAGGCGAGCGGCATCGAAGTCTTCCGCCGCACCGCGCACGCTGATACCAAAGAGGGTGCGTTTGAAGATCACCGCGGTGAGCACCAGTGTGACTGCGGTGACCGCAATGGTCACGACGTCCATCACTTCGAAACTGACGCTCGCAATCTTGAACTGGTTGAACACCCACGCCGGTTTGGGGAAGGCACGCTGCTTGGGCGACACCGCAATCTGCCAGAACGCGTGTGAGAGGCGCTCCAGGGCGAACGAGGTGAGCAGCAACGTAAAGGGACTGGAGTTGCGAACCCAGCGAAACGCGATGAGCTCGGTGGCCACCGATGCAAGCACGGCGCTACCGATGATTGCCAGTGGCATCCACCACCAGCTGCCGCCGTGGAGAAAGAAGAAGTAGGAGGTGTAGGCACCGACGGTGATCAGCTCGCCGTGCGCAAAGTTGACCAGGTGCATCACACCGAAGATCAGCGAAATGCCCAGTGCGAGCAGCGCATACGTACTGCCGACGCCCAAGCCGTCGACGATGGTCTGGATCAGCTTGGTCACGCTTCGCCGCCGATGAACGAGTCGAACAGGCTGGTGTCAGCAGCCAGTTCGGCGCCGGTGCCGGTGGCGATGATGCGGCCGGTGCGGAGCAGGTAGCCACGGTCGGCAAGGCCCAACACGCGAGTTGCGTTCTGCTCGACAACGAGCAGCGTGCGCCCCTGCTGGCGCAGCCGGTGCAACAGGTCGAAAACGACATCGACCATCGTCGGCGCCAGGCCGAGGGTGGGCTCGTCGAGCAGCAGCAATCGGGGATTGCTCATCAGTGCCCGCGCGACGGCAAGCTGCTGTGCCTCGCCACCCGACAGGAACCCGGCCGACGTGGTCCACTTCGAACGAAGCACGGGGAAGAGCTCGGCTGCCTCGTCCAATCGGACACGACGGTCGGCGGTCGATGCGGTGCTGCCGCCCAACCGGAGGTTTTCTTCGACCGTCAGGTCCTTGAAGATGCGGCGATGCTCTGGCACCAGGGCCAGGCCTGCACGAACAAGACGAGCGGGATCACTACCGGTGATGTCGGTGCCGTCGAAACGCACGCTGCCCGTGGCCGGGCGTAAGAGCCCGGCCACGGTGTTGAGCAGCGTTGTTTTGCCGGCACCGTTTGGTCCCACCAGTGCCACCAGCTCACCCGCGTGTACCTCCAGCGAGGCGTCGTGTACGGCAGTGATGGCGCCGTAGCGCGTGGTGATCTTGTCAACCTCGAGCATGAAGGTCGTGGTGTCGTTCGGTAGGCCGGCCGTTGGGTGGCTGGGTCAGCCGGGGATGTTGGTGGGGCGAATGGCCTCGACAAAGGTCGGCTTGCCATCCTTGACTTCAAGGATGACGACGTCCTTCTCCGGCACGCCGCCGGCACCGGCGTAGGTGACGGTGCCGGTGGTGACCGGCACGTTGACCAAGCCATCGATGGTGGTGATGAGCACGGCAGGGTCGACCGAGCAGGCTTGCGTTGCCGCGGCTGCGAGGATCTGCACGGCGTCGGCCGCGAGTGCACCGAAGCTGATGGTCTCGATGTTGGCACCGGCAGCGGCGGCATCGTCGAGGAACTGCTGCACGCCGTTGCTGTCCTGCGGGAAGGTGTGGGCAGCGAACACCACGCCGTTTGCGACTTCGCCGGCGCTCCACACGACCGTGGCATCGAAGCCGTCGACACCGGTGACAATGACATCGCCGAGGCCGGCCGCGTCGAGCTGCTCGAGCAGCACCTGCGTCTGGGGCATCACCATGGCGGTGAACAGAATCGCCGGGGGCTGGTCGAGTGCGGCGATCTCGTTGACCTGGGTGGAGAAGTCGGCGTCGGCCAGGCTGTAGGCGTAGTCGCCCAGCACGGTGCCGCCGCCGGCCTCGAAGACCTTGGTGAAGTACTCCGGGTTGCCCGAGAAGTACACATCGTCACTACTGCTCAGCGTCACCGCCGTGGTGTGGTTTTCCGACAGCGCCCACTCGGCGATTGCCGATGACTGCACCGGGTCACTGAAGCTGGCCAGGAACGCTCCACGCGACGGGTCCGCCAAGGCCGGGTCGGTGGACGCCATGAAGATGATGGGGGCCTTGCCATCGACCGCGTCGAGAAGCGGAGCGCCAGTGCTGGCGAACGGCGGCCCGATAATCGCATTGACGCCGTCACCAAGCAGTTCCTGCCCAGCGCGCTGGGTAGCTGCCGGGTCGCCCTGGACGTCCTTGACGGTGTACTCAACCGGCAGGCCACCAACGCCACCTGCGTCGTTGATCTTGTCAACCATGACCTTCGCGGCTTGCGAACCAGGCTGGTCGGAGAAGGCGCCGAGCTCGCCAAGGTCGGCGGCAAAGCCGATCTTCAGCGGCGAGTCAAGCACGCACTCGGCGCCATCTGCCGGAACGGTCGTTTCGTTGCCGGTTGCGGTGGTGTCGGCGGTTGTGTCAGCCGTCGACTGGTCAGGCGCGGCGCTTTCGGTGGGCGCGGCGGTGCTGGCTGTCGTGCTGTCGTCGCTGCACGCTGCAGCCACGATGCTCAATGACATGAACACTGCCGGAATGAATCGCTTCCTCATGGACTTCCCCCTGGAATGTGCCGCCTGATGCTGCGGTGACTGATCGATGAGATGGTACTGCAAAAAGTACTTAGGAAACGAACGATCGTCGCGCGTCGCTCGACCAATTGCTAACGTCAGCGCCCTATGGGGAACCGACGAGTACGAGTCATGTGGAGCGATCTCAACGGGCTGTCGCACGGCCGGTACGTTCCGGCGCGCCGCCTTCACGAGCACGGCCACCACGCAGTTACGACGCTGTGTATGAACATCAACCGCGACATTCTCCCGGTCACGGGCTATTGCGCCGACGTTGGCTTTGCCGACCTTTCAACAGTCCCGTTGGTCGAGACACTTCGAACAGGTTGGGAAGTCGACACCGATGTCGTGATGGCCGACCTCGAGTTCAACGGCGAGCCGCTGGCTATCGGCCCGCGCAATGCGCTGCAGCGGGCGGTCGACGCATGGCGTGCGTTGGGTTACGAGCCGATGCTCGGCTTCGAGATGGAGTTCTATGTGCTGCAGGCCAGGGCCGATGCGCCCGGTGGCTTCGGCCCATTGAACATTCCGTCGCACCGCGTGTACGGCGTGGGTACCGGCGGCGACAACACCGGTTTGATGTTCGACTTCTTCGACGCCGCTGAGGAGATGGATCTCGACCTGGAGGGCCTGGTCGGCGAGTTCCACCCCGGACAAATGGAATTGAACATGAAGTACGGCCCGGCCATGGACGCAGCCGACCGTGCATTCATCTGTAAGGAGATGACGCGTGAGTTGGCGACGCGTAAGGGCTACTGCGTGACATACATGGGCCGGCCCAACGCGGAGATGGTGGGCAGCGGCCTGCACATCAACTTCTCGCTCGTCCCGGTCGGCGGCGGCACCAATGCGTTCGACGATGCCAGCGGCGAGCACGGCCTGTCGTCGCTGGCTCGCCAGTGCATGGGTGGGCTCATCGCGCACCACGAAGGCTTGGCGGCGATGTCGGCACCTACCATCAACAGCTACAAGCGGCTGATCCCTGGAATCATCGCTGGATATTGGGCCAACTGGGGTCTCGACAATCGCAGCAGCACGTTTCGCGTGCCGTACGAACGCGGCGCCGCAACGCGCATCGAGAACCGGATGCCGTGTGGCAGTGCCAGCCCGTACCTCGCCGCGGCGGCGATGTTGAACGCCGCACTCTTGGGTGTTGTCGACGGTCTCGACTGCGGTGCACCGCAGTCGGGCGATGGCGACGAAGCGCCCAACACCGACCGGCACACACCCCACAACCTGGCGGAAGCGGTCGCTGCGTTCGAGGCGGACTCGCTGCTGTGCGAGGCAATGGGCGCGGACCTTACCCGCGCCTACCTCACCATTCGCAAGGACGAGATCGCTCGCTGGGAAGCCACCGGCAACGAGTTCTCCGCCGACAACATCACCGACTGGGAACTCAAGGAGTACCTGCCCTTCTACTGACCCGGCGCCTCCCGAACACACCGCGTGTGTGCACTTTCGCTCGGCGGGCGACCGAAAGTGCACAAACGGTCGGGGGCAGGGATGCACTACTCGGGAGTGTCGAGGCCGAGTAGTGACAGGCAGTCGTCGACGCCGTGTAGCTCGATGTCGTGACGTTGCAGACGTGCAACGAAGTCGGCGCGCGACAACTCGAAGTGGTGCATCGTGGCTGCCCGATCCTGGCGCACTCCGCGACGATGCGCAGTAGCGGTGTAACCGAGGCTGTTGGTCACCCCCAGCGAGGGACCGTTGTCGTCCCATGCCCCGGTGGTCGCAAGCTGACCGGCGAAGCCCAGGAAGCCGAGATGAAGGGTGGCGACGCGCATCTCCTTGCCGATGCCCTGACCTTGAAAGGTGCGCCCCAACCATGAGCCGGTCTCGAACGCACGCAGGATGGGGAAATCCTTGGCGATCAGGGCGGTCGTGCCCACCACCGTGCCGTCGACGATGGTGGCCAGGTTGATGTTCCAATCGGTGGGCGACATTTCCGCACGGCACCGCCAATAGAACTGCATGGTGTTGCGTTCGAGCGCGGGCGACGGCTCCAACGACCACGGCATCGCGAACGGCATGAAGCCCACGTCGTGAATACCCTTGGTGGCCAGCAGCGCCAGCTCGGCGGCAACCTCGTCGTCGATGTAGCGCAGCTCAAGGCGCGGGCTACGAACGCGGAGATCGAACAGGGGCCAGACCGGGTGCGTCATCCACCAAGTGTGGTGCATGCCGTGAGCGGAGCCAGCCGCAATTGATCAGTAAGCGGTGACGTATTGGTCGCGCTGCTCTTGCGCCATTGCCGCGATGTCATCGATCTCGTCAGTGTCGAACCCGGCCATCTCACGGAACTGGCGTGCTAGCTGAATGGCCGCATCGCGGGTTTCGCCGCGTAGTCCGCGGAAGTTGAACAGCCCATCGACAGTGCGTTGGAACTCGAGTGCACGCGTCTGGCGCTCCTTGTCGTCCTTGGTGAGCTCGCGCAGCCATGTGCTGCCCATCTTCACGTGGGTGACCTCGTCGGCCAACATCCAGTCCTCGCAGAAGTGCAGCACCGGGTCGTTCATCTCCTCGGCGAAGTTGCGCATGGTGGTGAATACGTCGATGGCCAGGCCCTCCAGCCCGCGGTTGACACCCGCGAGGCGGAACACCGGGTCGGGGTGGCAGGCGGCTTCGAAGAGGGTGACGGCTTCGCTGTACTCGCCGATTTCGGTGCCCATGTGGTCGCCCAACAGGAGACTGATCTCCACGTGGCGAGCTTCGTCCCAACATTGGCGAGCCATGTCCAGCTTCATCGCGAACGGGGTTTCATCGGTACCGTAGTCGAACGCCGTGCGGCCTGCGCCTTCCATGGCCTGAATCTCACCAACGAAGATGCCGTGCATCTGGCGGCGTGCCCGGTCCGCCACATCGTTGGACGCTGGGTTCATCCGGCGTTCCTCGCCGGCGCCGTTCATCCGCTCGTCGGCGAAACGCTCTGCAGTCGTGATCCGGTGGAAGCGAGCATCCCGAGCGAGTGCGGAAGGAGGCAACTGTGTGCGCATATGAAAACGATAGCCCAGTTCAGCTCGCCGCTGACTCTGGACGGCTTGGGTGCCCGCGACCTACGGCGCTGAGCGGAAACCGACGATGAGCGCTCGCCCCAGTCGCTCCCGGTAGAGCCACGAACGCGAAGAAGCCACGTATGTCATCTGCGAGCGGCGACTCCCGTCGAGGTCGCCACAACCCACCAGTTCGGAGGACGCGGCTGGGTCGGAAGCTTCTTTGTCAGAGGGATACTCGGTTGCCGACGTGAGATCGATCGGCGGCACCGTCACGGTTCGCGTTCCGCTTCCGCACGGTTGGCGAGGTACCAGTCGATCGTGCGTCGGAGGCCGTCCTCAAACGGCATCTGCGCGCGCCAGCCGAAGAGCGCCTCGGCGCGACCTGGGTCCACGCGCCGGCGCGGCTGACCGTCGGGCTTTGTTGGGTCCCACACCAGCTCCCCGTCGTAGCCGACCATCGTCGCAATCATCTCGACCGTCTCGCGAATGGTGATCTCGCAGTTGGTGCCCAGGTTGACCGGCTCCACCCCGTCGTACTGTTCGGCGGCAATCACAATCGCCTCTGCGGCGTCGTCCACGAACAGGTACTCGCGGCTCGCCGTGCCCGTGCCCCACACATCCAAGTTCTGTTCGCCCTGCTCGACGGCCTCAACGCAGCGCTTGATGCGGGCCGGAATGACGTGGCTCACCGACGGATGGAACTTGTCCCCGGGCCCGTAGAGGTTCGTGGGAATGAGATAGGCGAAGCGCTGGCCGTACTGCTGATTGTTGACCTGTGCGTGGATCAGCTGGGCCTTCTTGGCGATGCCGTATGGCGCGTTGGTTTCCTCCGGATAGCCGTCCCACAGGCTCTCCTCGCGGAAGGGCACGGGAGTGAACTTCGGGTACGAGCAGACCGTGCCCAGCAGCACGGTCTTTTCGACCGAGGGCGCCAATCGCGCGGCCTCAATCACGTTGGTACCCATCATCAGGTTGTCCAGGTACAGCGGGGCAGGAGCCACCTGGTTGTACCCAATACCGCCCACGCGCGCTGCCAGGTGAACGATGTGCGACGGATCCGTGTCTGCCAACAGCCGCTCGGCCACGCCCGGCCGCGTGAGGTCGTAGTCGGCGCTACGCGGCACCGCAACCTGCGCGCCGAGTGCCTGCAACTTGGCGACGACTACTCGGCCGAGGAAACCTGCGCCCCCGGTGACGACGACTCGGCGGTCACTCCAAAAACCTGTCATGACCACGATGCTACGACTCGCGAGGCATGATGGGGTGCGTGCGAGTCGCCTACACCCTTGAGCAATGTTGGCATCGCGTTCCCGGCGGCACTGGGGTTGCTGCATTGCGCATTGCCGAGGCGTTGAGGCCACACAACGACGTGCGGCTGGTCGGGGTCGCTGGCCGTCACCGTCATCTCCCGCCCGAGCCGTGGGTACCCACAATTCCTGTGGCGCACCTGCCCCTGGCTGCACCGTGGCTGTACGAGACCTGGCTGCACGGCAATTGGCCCAAGGTAGAGGTCGCGACGGGCAAGGTCGACATTGCGCACGCGACCACACTGATTCCGTGCCCGACCGATGCAAAACTGGTTGTTACTCTGCACGATCTCGCGTTTCTTCACGATGCCAGTCAGTTCACTCGCCACGGCGTGCGGGTCTTTCGTCGCAGCCTGGAAATCATCAAGCGTCGGGCGGATCTGGTGCTGTGCTGCAGCGAGGCAACGATGGACGATTGTGTTGCCGCAGGCTTGGATGCCGGCCGGCTGCGCCTGGTGCCCCTGGGCGTGGAGACCGAACGTGCTGACGACCTGGAGGTTGCACGCGTTCGCCAGCTGTACCGGTTGCCGGAGGAATACCTGTTGTTCGTCGGCACAGTCGAACCCCGCAAGAACCTGAAGGGCTTGGTGGCAGCGCTCGCGCACCTTCCACGGCCGCCACTACTGGTTGTTGCCGGGGTCGACGGGTGGGGTGACAGCGGGGTCAGCGAGAGCGAGCATGTCCGCTTTCTCGGGTTCGTGCCCAGTGCAAACCTCTCCGGTTTGTATGGCGGGGCGAAGGTATTTTGCTATCCCAGCGAACGTGAGGGGTACGGCCTCCCCGTGCTCGAAGCGATGGCGCAGGGCACCCCGGTGGTGACCAGTAGAGGTACCGCGACCGAAGAAACCGCCGGCAATGCCGCGGTCCTGATTGATCCGATGAGCCCAGCCGACATCGCTCGCGGAATCGATGAGGCAACACGCCGCCGATCAGAGTTGTCAGCGAAGGGTCTCGCTCGCGTCCAACGGCGTAGTTGGTCGATGACCGCCACCCTGACCGCCGCCGCGTATCGGGAGCTGGCCGGTTGAGCCTGCCGAGCGTGCTGGTCAACATGCTGTGGTGCGTGCCTGGCCGCGTCGGCGGCTCGGAGGAGTACCTCGTTCGGCAGCTTCTGGGTCTCGGCGAAGTGCCGGAACCCCGCTGGCATCCGACGGTGGCCGCAGCGCGCGGGCTGCTCGCGGCTCACCCCCAGTTGGCAGCGGTGTCCACGTTGGTCGAACCGAACTTTGAGAGCTCCAATCGTGTCCGTCGTATCGCCGGCGAGGCAACCTGGCTGCGGCAACACAGCGCGGACGCCGCACTGGTGCATCACGGCGGCGGCACCGCGCCAATCGGCGCGCGCCGGCCGTATGTGTTGACCATTCACGATCTTCAGTTCCGGACGTATCCGCAGTACTTTTCGAGACGCAAGCGGGCGTACCTGGCCGCCATCGTTGCGCCGTCGGCGCGCCGGGCCACCATGGTGGCGGTGCCCAGCGAGTACGTGCGCGACTCGGTCATTGGCGCCTACGGCATTCCCTTCGACCGGATTGCGGTGGTGCCGCACGGCCTCGAACCCGGGCTGGCGGGCGAGGCGACTGCCGCGCCCGAGTTGCGCAAACGATACCGATTGGGCGACGGCCCGATCATTGTGTATCCGGCGGTCACGCACCCACACAAAAACCATCGTCTCCTCCTGCAGATGATGCGCGATCATTGGAAGGACCCCGACCTACGGCTGGTGCTGACAGGTGGCAAGGGGCTGGCCGAGGCCGAGGTGGCATCGTGCACCGACCCGCGTGTGCGCCGTGTGGGTCGCGTGCCCGCCGCCGACCGCAATGGGTTGCTGGCGATGG
This sequence comes from Ilumatobacteraceae bacterium, assembly GCA_043740085.1. GTDB lineage: Bacteria > Actinomycetota > Acidimicrobiia > Acidimicrobiales > Ilumatobacteraceae > UBA668. The sequence continues at coordinate 12,781 of JAYUCY010000138.1, read as the reverse complement.
CCGATGCGATGGTGTTTCCCAGCCAATACGAGGGGTTCGGTGCGCCGCTGATTGAGGCGATGGCCCTCGGTGCGCCGGTGGTGTGCGGCGACGCCACCTGCATGCCCCAGATCGTCGGCGACGCCGGCCTCGTGCGACCGTTGCTTCCCGAAGCGTGGGCGGGCGCGCTGGACGAAGTGCGCTGGCGGCGAGCCGAGCTGGTGGCGGCTGGTCATCTGCGTGCGCAGGACTTCACATCAGCAGCAAGCGGTGCTGCGCTGGCAGCGGTCTACGCGAAAGCGCTGCACTCGTGAACGAGGCCGTCATCAACGACCGGATCATCAACGACCGGATCATCAACGACCGGCCGCTGAAGATCGCGGTGCTCTGCCCGCACTTTGCCCCCGACACTGCACCTACCGGCGAGGTCATCACGCGAATCGTCACCGAGTTGGCCGCGCTGGGCCACGAACTGCACGTGGTGACTGCCCTTCCGTGGTATCGCGAACATCGCATCGAGGCTGGATGGGACGCCAAGTTGCTCCGCCGCGAGCAGACCGAATGGGGCTCGATCACCCGTGTGCACCCCTTTCCTGGCGACGACAAGCGAAACCTCCTTCGTCGTGCCGTGGGCTTTGCGGGGTTCAGTGCCCTTGCCGGACTGGCGTCGCTGCGCGGGGGTCGCGTCGACGCAGTGCTCGCAATGTCCCCGCCGCTGACGATGGGACTGACCGGGTGGGGTACCCACCTGATACGACGCGGCCCGCTGGTGTTCAACATTCAAGACGTGTTTCCCGATGCAGCGGTCGAGACCGGAGCGATCACCAGTCAACGCCTCATCGCGATCGCCCGCTGGTTGGAACGGGTCAGTTATCACCGTGCCGCGGCAGTCACCGTGCTCAGCGACGATCTGCGCGACAACGTCACAGCGAAGATGAAGGAGAGTCGTGGCGATCGTGTCCATGTGATTCCGAACTTTGTCGACACACAGTTCATCCGACCTGCCGATCGAATGACCGCACTTCGCCGCGAGCTGAACATCGGTGAGGAGCAAGTGGTTTTGTACGCGGGCAACGTCGGTTTCTCACAGTCGCTGGAGATGGTCGTCGACTCGGCTCGCGAGTTTCCGCAGGCCACGTTCGTCATCAACGGCGACGGTGCCGCGCGAACCATGCTGGAGGCGCGAGCCGCCGGGCTGGCCAACGTACGGTTCAGCGGCTACCAACCAAAGGAGCGGGTGCCGGAGGTGTTGGCCACCGGCGATGTTCACGTCGTGCCGTTGAAAGCCGGCCTGGGTCGGGTCAGCGTGCCCAGCAAGACGTACTCCATCCTGGCCGCGGGTCGTCCAGTCCTCGCCGCGATTGACCCGGGCACGGAAGTGCCCCGCATGCTGACGGCAAGCGGTGGGGGCATCGCAGTCGCGCCCGACGACCCAGCGGCCTTCAACGCTGGGTTGCGCCAGTTGTTGGCCGATCCGGCCGCCGCTCGAACCATGGGAGCGGCTGGTCGGGTCTGGGTGCTGAACGCGGCGTCGCCGCACGCAGTGGCGATTGCATACGAGCAGCTGATGAGGTCTCTCGGTTCGGGGCGCCGCTGAGCAACTTTTGGCGTAGCCAGCAGATAACCTCGCACCCTCGTGGCTCCGTCATCGTCCGCTCGCAAAGTCGCCAAACTCGCATCGCGGGGCAAAGGCAAGAAGGTGCGCTTCTCCAGCGGCACCACTTTCCCTGCCATCGTGGTTGCCACCGTTGTCGCGATGGTGGCCCTCGTCGCCTACGCCAAGATCTCGCTGCCCAGCCAAGAGACGGGCGCACCGCAGCCCACCGACGCCTGGTCCATTGCGTACGGCATCAAGGTGTGCGACGAATGGTTGCCCAACCTCACTGGCTCGGCTGCCGAGTTGGACAAGGATGCCTCCACCGGCGACCTGACGGCAGTGGCCAGCGGCACCGACCGTGACGGCATCATCCACTACCACGCGCAGGCCGGCGGCAACACCGGTGGTCGGGCCAAGCTCGGTGTGTTCCTCGACGTCTACGACATCAAACTCACCGACACGAAGCTGTCGCTGCCCGCGTCGCAGATGCCCGAAGAGCCCCGCTCGTGGGACATCAAGGACGACAACGTCTTCAAGGGCACCTCCTGCGAGGGTAAGGAAGCGGTTCTCAAGGTTCGAGTATGGAACGACTACACGAGTGGTGAGTTCTTCGACAACGTGACCGACTTCCGCAACCTGCGCTTCAAGACGAACGGCATGGTCTTCGCCATTGCTGTGGTGCCTCGAGATGCAGAAATTGCCAAGCCCGACTCGGCTGCCAAGCTGTCCGAGCTGGGTGTGATCGGCGCGGGCAACACTGCAAACACCACCACCACTGTTGTCGCCACCGACAGCACGGACTCCGCTGCCACCACCACCGTTGCAGCAGCAACCACGACTGCAGCAGCGGCGACTACCACGACCGGCGGCTGATGCGGGCGGTCGTGCTCGTTGGCGGGTTCGGTACCCGCCTGCGTCCACTCACCTCGTCAATTCCCAAGCCGATGCTGCCGGTGGGTCACGTGCCAATCATCGAACGGCTGGTGACCAACCTTGGTCGCAGCGGTATCACCGAAGTGACGCTGGCGCTGGGCTTCAAGCCCGAGCCGTTTGTTGCTGCGTTTCCTGGTGGCGAGTGCGCCGGGGTGGCAATGCGGTACGCCGTTGAGCCCGAACCGTTGGATACGGCTGGGGCGATTCGTTTCGCGGCCGACGCGGCCGGCATTGACGACACGTTTGTCGTGGTCAATGGCGACATTCTCACCGATCTCGATGTGTCACAACTCGTCGCGTTCCACCGTGAACACGGCGCCGAGGCGACGATTCACCTGATTGGGGTGCCCGACCCTTCGGCCTTCGGCGTAGTTGCCCTCGATGACCAGGGCCGCGTTGAGCGCTTCGTCGAGAAGCCTGCGCCCGGTACCGCGCCGAGCAACCTGATCAACGCCGGTACGTACGTGCTCGAACCGTCCGTACTGCAGCGGATTCCCCTCGGCCACAAGGTGTCCATCGAGCGAGTGACGTTCCCGCAGGTTGCCGATGCCAAGGGACTCTTTGCCATGGCCACCGACGATTACTGGGTCGATACCGGCCGTCCGGAGCTGTACCTGCAGGCAAACCTGGACGTGCTGGCCGGCACTCGCCGCCATGATCGCTGCACCGGCGTACACGACGACGCCACGGTGTCTCCGTCGGCTTCGGTGCAGTACTCGATCGTGGCTGCTGGTTCATCCGTCGGTGCTGCCACCCTTACTCGTTCGGTGTTGCTGCCCGGCGCGGTCGTCGACGATGGTGCAGTGGTGACAGACTCGGTGATCATGGGTCGGGTCGGTGCAGGTGCTGTGGTGCACAACAGCGTGCTGGGAGCCGATGGTGTCATCGCTCCCGGTGAGCACGTGAGCGACCAACGTCGCCCAGACCCCAACGCCGTCCCTTCCAGCGCGTGAACGTGCTCGTGGTGGGTGGGGCCGGTTTCATCGGCTCGCATCTCGCAGAGCGCCTGCTGGCTGAAGGACACACCGTTGACATTGTCGACCTCTTGTCGTCCGGGTCGCTGGCCAACCTTGCTACGTGCCGCTCGCTCGGTGGCGACCTGAAGATCCACACGCTCGACGCTGGCGTTGACGAGTTCCAAGCGTTAGTTGCGATGCGGCGCCCCGACGTGATCTACCACCTTGGGGTGCTTCCTCCGGGCATAGCCGCCGAGCAGTGCGCTGGCGACGCGATGCGCTCGACATTGGCCGTGTTGGAAGCTGCCCGTTCGCTGGGTGACGTGAAGATCGTGATGGCCCTTTCGGCGGTGACGCTCTACGGCGATGTCCCCAGCAAGGACCAGCCGGTGAAGGAGAGCCAGCCCTGGAGCCCGGTGGGCGTGCACGGTGTGGTGACTCGTTCGCTCGCCGAACTGCTGGCTGTGTATCGCGAGGAGCACGCCGTCGAGTTCACGGCGCTCGCCCTCACCAACGTGTACGGTCCGCGTCAGCGTCCTCGAGCCGGCGTTGTGGCCGCCTTCGACCAGGCCCTACGCGAGGGCATCACACCGATGTTGCATGGCGACGGCCGTCAAACACGCGACTTCGTGTACATCGACGACGCGGTCGATGCCCTGGTGCGCTCAGCGGTGAAGGGCAGCGGCCTCATCGTCAATGTCGGCACCGGGGTCGCCACGTCGATACGCGATCTATGGACGCTGATGGCCGGCCCTGATGGTCGGCAACCGGCACCATCCCCACGTCGCCAGCACGACATCTCCCGCTTCGCCGTCGCACCCACCCGGGCCCGTATCCACCTCGCATGGGCACCGTGGACCGAGCTCGGCATCGGCCTGCGCGGCGTGGGCCGCTAATGAGTCAGCGGGCAGCGGCCAGGCTTTGGCGGGCTAGCTCGTGGCCGATGTCGGCCGTACTCATCACGCTGGGGGTGACGACGACTCGCATGCCAGCGGCCTCGATCGCGGAGGACAGGTGGGCATCGACCGGGTCAATGACCAACGTTGCTGCGATCTCGGCGTAGAGCCGCGCAACGCCGACTACCGACGCCTCGTGGCCCAGCTCCTCCAGCATGCGATCGGCTGGACCCTTCAATGCCGCACCGCCAACAATTGGCGAAATTGCGACCACCGAATCGCGTCGGGCTGACAACACGGCGTCCACACCGGCGAGCGCACGAATCGGCGCGATTGAGACCAACGGATTTGAGGGCGCGATCACCACCACTTCGCTCTCGCTGAATGCCGCCAGCGCCGCCGGTGTCAGCGTTGCCTGGGTTGCTCCGTCGAAGCGAACACCCGCCACTGGCACCGAGTGCTGCCGCTGCACGAAGTACTCCTGGAATGGCACTTCGATGCCCTCATTACGCAGGGTGACCATCGTGGTGACGCGGTCGTCGCTCATCGGCACCAGCTGCTGCGCGATACCCCAGGCGGTGGCGATCTCGGCGGTGACCTCGGTGAGGGTGGCACCTTCGCGCAACCGGGCAGTGCGGTAAAAGTGAGTGGCTAGATCCTGGTCGCCCAGGTTGAACCACGTCGGCGCGGCGCTCGAACCGCTGGGGCGGACTGCGACGAAACGTCCAAGGGCTTCCATCGCTCGCCATGTCTCCTCGCGCAACCCCCACCCGCGATCCGGGTCGATGGCACCCGCCAGCGTGTAGGTGATGGTGTCGATGTCGGGCGAGATGCACAGGCCGTGCATCACCGTGTCGTCGCCGGTATTCACCACGCCGATGGTCGCTTCGCCAGGGTGGACGCCCGCGAGCGCCCGCAAGAATCGTGCGGCACCGACGCCGCCACACACCACGCTGACCGTTGACATACCTACTCCGATTTGATGTGGCTGTTACCGGCCGCGACGTGACGGTACAGCTGGGCCATCTCGTCGCCACAGCGTTCCCAGGAGAACTTTCCCAACTGCTGATGACCAGCGGCGACCAGGTGCGCCCGAACCGACGGGGAGGTGATGGCCGTGTGGAGATTGCTGGCTAGGGCGAGCGTGTCGGTAGCTGCGCACAGCAACGCCGCGTCGCTAGCCACCTCCGGGATGGACCCGGCGTTGCTGGCCACGATCGGTACGCCGGCCTGCATCGCATCCAGTAGGGGGAAACCAAATCCCTCGTCGAGTGACGGGTACGCCAGTACGCGTGCGTGATGCAACAGCCATGACCGAACGGTTTCGTCCACGCGTCCGGTGAACATCACCCGATTGGCGTGGGGGCCGAGCGCGTCGACCGCTGTATTGATGGCCTCTCGGTCGTCTGCGTCACTGCCGGCAATCACCAGCTGCAGCTCGGGTTCTTGCGTCGCGATCAGCCCGAAGGCGGCGACCAGTCGTGGCAGGTTCTTGCGCCGTTCGAGAGTGCCAATGGCGACGATGAACGGCCGATCGGTGAGCTGAGCGATTGGCGAGTCGGGCGGCGGTGCGGCCAACGGCAGCGGTGCGAGATGCACGGTGTGGACCTCCACTCCCGGCAAGAACTCGCGCAACGCGCGAGCGGTTGCATGCGAGCTGGCATGCACCACCGCGCCGGTGTCGACTGCCCTTCGCAGCACCCTTCCAGCGAGTCTGACAGCAGGGTTGGCGTCGTCTGGGTGGTGGAGGAACCAGCAGTCGTAGACGGAGACCAATCGCGGGAGAGAGCTGGGGGGCACGACGTAGTTGGTGCCATGCACGAGGTCCACATCGCGTAGCCATCGATCGACACGGGGGTGGTTCGCGCGGGCCCAACACTGGTGCGCGATCGCGGCGGGCAGTGGCAATCGCCGAACGGACCTCGCCGGCCGGGCGCGTGCCGACAACAGATAGTCCACAAGCTCCACGTCGGTGCGTTGACGCAATGCGCCCCGCATCGCTTCCACCGCGTACCCAATACCCGTCCTGGGCCCGTACAACGGGCTTGTATCGAACCCAATGCGCAGCGTTGACATCCTGGTCGCAGGCTAATCGGAATGCGTGCTCTAGACTTCAGCGACCCAATGGCGGTGCCGCCACGACGGAAAGAACGCAACGACCATGCCTCGCGCATTCATCACCGGAATCACCGGCCAAGACGGCCAACACCTCGCAGAGTTCTTGCATGGTAAGGGCTATGAAGTGTTCGGCATGGTGAAGGGCCAGAACAACCCGCGCATGGTGCAGATGCGCGACGAGTTCCCCTACGTCGAGCCGGTGCCGGGCGACCTTGCCGACCTGCCGTCGCTGGTCAAGGCGCTGGAGTTCAGCAAGCCCGACGAGGTATACAACCTCGGTGCCATCTCGTTCGTGGCGCTCAGCTTCAACCAGGCAGAGCTCACCGCCAACATCACCGGCCTCGGCGTGCTGCGCATGCTCGAAGCAATTCGCATGGTGGGCGGTGCACAGAACAACCCCATCCGCTTCTACCAGGCCAGCAGCAGCGAGATGTTCGGCAAGGTGCGCGAAACGCCCCAAACCGAGATGACCCCGTTCCACCCGCGCTCGCCCTACGGCTGCGCCAAGGTTTTCGGTCACGACATCGTGGTCAACTACCGCGAGAGCTACGACATGTTCGCCTGCAGCGGCATTCTCTTCAATCACGAAGGCCCGCGCCGCGGCCTCGAGTTCGTGACCCGCAAGGTCACCAACTCCGTCGCTCGCATTCACCTCGGCCTGCAACAAGAAATCGTGTTGGGCAACCTGGACAGCAGGCGCGACTGGGGCTTCGCCGGCGATTACGTCAAGGCGATGTGGAAGATGCTGCAGCAGGATGCTCCCGACGACTACGTCGTGGCCACCGGCAAGGCGTACAGCATCGAAGACCTCGTGCGGCTGGCCTTTGCCGAGGTCGGCATTGAGGACTGGCAGAACTACGTCCGTCAGGATCCGAAGTTCTTCCGGCCGGCAGAGGTCGACCTGCTCATCGGCGACCCCACCAAGGCTCGCGAGAAGCTGGGCTGGGAGCCCGAAGTGCAGTTTCCCGAGCTGATCAAGATGATGGTTGCCAACGATCTTGCGGTCGAAGGCGCCAAGCTTCGCTAACGCCGGAAGCGTTCAGCTCTCGAACGGCATGTCGATGATGGCTTCCATCATCGATTCATTCGTTGGTACCGAACCGGTGCGCAGCTTGTGGCGCAGTGCAAACGCGAAGGCGATCAGTGCTGCCACCGACGACGCTACTAGGCCGTACTCGATGCGGCGGAACAGGTCGTCGCTGCTCTGCCAGGTGACGAGCACGAAGGTCACCATGCCCAGGCCCCAGCCGACGCCGACCAGCGCATGGCCGTTGAGCGCGATGACCGCCTGTGCCAGCGCTAGCGCAAACATGTACGCCGCGCTACCCAGCGCGAGCATGGCCAGCGTTCGGCTACTGATGTCGACTGCGTACATTTTTTCAATCGCGAACGGGCCAACCAAGAAGCTGCCGGCGACACCGGCGAGGCCCACCGCCAGCACAATGACCATCAGCTTTTTAAATCCGCTGCGGAACTCGTCGAACTCGTTGCGGGCGGCGAGACGCGCCAATCGGGGTAGTAGCGCAGCCTGCACGGCCTGAAACAGGAACAGTGGAATCCGGGACAGCAGAACGGCGTACCCGAACTGGGTGACAAGTTCCTTTTCGTTCCCGTCGGCCATCAGGTTTGCGGCCACCGGCCCGGCGTTGACCAGGCCGGCAGCAAACACTGAGCCCAGCAAGAGCCAACCGAGGTTGGGGGTGACCTCATGCCAGCTCGCGGGCGGCCCATCCTCGGTGCGTAGCTGGCCACGGGCGTACACGTAGAAGAAGCCGGCGAGCGGGGCGACGGCGACGGCCATTCCGTAGGGGCCGACGGTCTTCATGCCGACGATGGCCAGCACGATACACAGAAGGACGCGGACGGCTCCATCGGCACCCATCACCACGGCGTAGGCGCGGAAGCGGCCGCTGCCACTGGCGATACCACGAGCGAGATGTACCGGCGCGTAGCTGGCGAAGGCAATGACGAGCGCGACGAGCATGACCCAGTCGCCACCGAAGTAGGACTTCGTGATCCATGGGCCGGCCGCGAGAATCACCGTGACAACGATGGCGGCGAGGGCGACGCCGAGCAGCACAACCTTGCGAACGACCGGGCGCGCACCCTGGCCGAGTGCCCGGCGGGCGGAGATTGCGCGGCCCAGTTCCTGTTCGAGCGGCAGGAAGAAACCCGGTGCTAGGGCGAACGTGGCGAACCACAGCGACAGCACAGGGCTGAAGGCTTCGTCGCCGCCGAGTGCATTCTTGCCGACGCGCAGGAACGCGAAACTCGCCAACCCGGCCACCAACAACCCGACGCCAACGGGGATGGTGCCTTCGGGAAGGGGCACGCGAGAGGATGAGGACTGTTCGTCGGAGGGTGCCACCAAGTGGACGAGGCTACCCGGCAGACTGGGTAGATGGCCAGGCGTCCCCCTGCTCGGCGTCAAGCTGGCGACCGTTGCGGCCGATACCTCAGTATGCGCCGCTCCCTCGCTGTCCTTCTCGCGCTCGTCACTCACGTTGGCGTTTTCACCGTCGCCGTCGCGCCAATGCCGGCGATGGCCGACGTCTCAATCACCGTCGACGGGCACGGCAATGGGCACGGCTATGGCCTGAGCCAATGGGGCGCCTACGGCTACGCGGTCGACTACGGCTGGAGTTCGGCTCGAATTCTCGAGCACTACTACGGTGCCACGTCCGCCGGTTCTGTGCCATTGGATACGACGATTGCGGTGCGGCTGATGAACCTCGACGACGTGCAAACGGCAGTCGTCAGCGGCACCGGCGGGCTGCTCATCGACGGTGTCGCCGGCGGCCCGTGGATGTCGATACTGGCCCGAGAGGTATCGCCCGCTGCGTCGCCGGGGTCGTACTCGGTGTGGGCCCGAACCGACGCGCAGGTCTGCCCAGCCAGCAACGGCGACCCGGTGGCGAGCGGGTGGACGCTCGTGGCGCCAGCAGTCGCCACCCAGGTCACTATTCGAACGCAGGCGAACTCGACGACCACCATCACCCCATCCGATCTTGCCGCAGTGTGCGAGCCGGGCGGGATGGTGCGCTCCTATCGAGGTGTTATCCGAGCGGTCAACGGCTCAGCCGGTGAGAATCGCACCGTCAACGAAGTCCCCGTCGAGCAATACCTTCGGTCAGTTGTCGCCAAGGAAGTGTCACCCGGCTGGGCAACCGCCGGCGGCGGACGTGGTGCGCAAGCGCTACAGGCCCAAGCCGTTGCCGCCCGCAGCTTCGGTCTGGCCGAGACCCGCTACAGCTATGCGAAGACATGTGACCTGACGTGTCAGTACTACCTCGGTGCGGCCTCACGAACGTCGCTGACCGCGTCGTACGTTGCCATCGAGCACCCGGCCACCGATGCTGCCGTCCTTGCCACTGCTGGAGTGGTGCGGCGACTGGACGCCAACGGGAGCATCGCGTTGACGATGTTTGCGGCGTCGTCGGGTGGCTGGACCAAGCCTGGACCAACCGTCGTGGTGCCGTTTCCGGGCGTCGTTGACGAGGGGGATGCAACATCGTTGAACCCGGCCTACAACTGGTCAGTCACGCTGGTGGGCAGCGCCATTGCCATCAAGTATCCAGCGATCGGGACGTTCGTCAGCTTGACGGTATTGACGCGAAACGGCTACGGCGACTGGGGTGGCCGGGTCAACTCGGTGAAGATCGTCGGTTCGGCCGATGAGGTCACCATCACCGGCGATCAGTTTCGTAGTGCATTTGGCCTGAAGTCGGACTGGTTCAACGTGCGCGGTTCGACGCCTGTTGACACATGTTTCGGACGAAACGAGCCGCCAGTCGGGCCTGCTCGACCAGCTGCGCCAGCGGCCCGGTATAGCCCGCTGAACCCGGTGCGCTTGATCGACACTCGCAATGGAATCGGGACGAGCCCCCAACAAGTCGCTGGCGGTTGCACCTTGGTCGTCGACCCCGGGATGGACGCTTCGGTGACCGCAGTTGCCGTCAACCTGACCTCGGTAGCCCCAGCCGCCACCGGCTATCTCACTGTCTATCCGTGCGGTGTGGAGCGCCCGACTGCTTCCGTGGTGCAGGCAACGGCTCAGCGAACAATCGCCGGCGCAACCGTTGTGCCGCTTGGCGCTGATGGCACCTTCTGCGTCTACACCGCCGCCGCCACCCACTTACTGGTCGACCTCTTTGGCGCGTACTCGGCGTCGGCTGGTCAAAAGTTCGAACCGGTGTCGCCCGCCAGAGTCTTCGACTCGCGCTCGGCGGGTGTTCGTCTCGCGGCGGGTTCTGTTGTCACCATTCCTTTGTCGGGTATGGGTGGCGTGCCCGCCGGAGCGACGGGCGCAGCACTGAGTGTGCAGGCGATCGATCCCACCGGCGCTGGGTACGTGACCGTCTTCCCCTGCTCGCCGACCGTGCCGGTGGTCAGCTCACTGAATGTCGTCGCAGCTGGCAACATCGCCAACCATGTCGAGGTCGCGCTGAGCGCAACAGGCACGGTCTGCGTGTACGTCAGCGCAGCAATGCACATCATTGTTGACCTCAGCGGTTGGTACGGAACGGGCGCGACGACCCAGTTCCACGCTCTTACGCCGATGAGGGCGCTCGACACGCGCAACAACATCGGTCTCACCGGCGCGTTCGCTCCAATGGTCAGCCGTTCATTCTCGTTGGCCGGCGCAAATGGCCTCCCGTCGGCGGCGACGCTGCGCGCGGTTGTCGGTGAGGTCACGGCTGTGGGGCCAACGTCGGTGGGTTACCTGACGGTGTATCCGTGCCAGTCAGTGGTGCCGCTCGTCTCGATGGTGCAGACCTGGGTTGGCGCCAACGCGGCATCGGTCGTGATCGGTGCCGACGACGAACAAGGCCGTTGGTGCATTCTGACCAGTACGTCGATGCACGTGCTCGTCGACGTCAGCGGTTACTTCTCATAGGGCCCCGTTCTTCTGAGCGACCCGCTTCTCGAGGCAACCGGTGACGCGACAATGCGCCGACGTTGCCGTCGGCGCATTGTTCGGGGGTCTTGGTGCGGGGCTTGCTCAGGCTGCCGTGCGGATGAGTCCACGCACTTGCTTGCGAGCAGCCTTCGCCAGATCGTGAGCCTGGCCAACGAGGGCGGCGGCCTGCTCGGGCAGACGCTCTTCGATCTTGATCACGGCGGTGTCCAGCTTGGCGTCGAGCGCATCGAAGCGCTCGTCGAGCTTGGCGATCTGTGCCTCGACCGAGGAAAGCATCTCGTTCATCTGGGTCCTGCTGGTGCCGAACCGATCGGCCAAGCCCTGGACCACTTCACGACGACGGACCTGTGCCTGCTGGAAGGCCAGCACGCCGAAGCCGATGGTGATGTACGCAGCATCGCGCACGGCGCCAACGAGCTTGTCGTCGAGGCCAGCGAGCTTGCCGGCATCCAGGCCGGAGAAGTCGAAGTTCGGGAAGTTGGGAAGCGTTGCCATGACAGTTGATCCTTGTCGTTCAGTTCGGGTGTGTCGTTCGGGTGTGTTATTCGGGTGTGTCGTTCCGGTGTCGGCTTGATTGCATGTTACCGCAGAGTGCTAACTTTTGCAAGCATAGTCCCAGAAACTCACTGGCTGATCTGGCACCTTCTTCCGCCCAAGGGCGAGTAAGGGTGACGCTTTTGACCAGTCGGCCCGCCCATGGGCGGCTGTGAGTGCCAGTTGCAGCGGTTGCGGGTGGGAGAGGGACGACCATCGCTCTTGGGCGAGGGACGACCATCGCTCCCAGCGGGTGACCGGGCGTGGGCGGCGGTCGCCGCTAGCCTGGACAGTTCGTGGAACCCACCGGATCGCTCGCCCCGCCCGTTGTGGCCGTCATGGTGGTGCACCAACCCGGGCCGTGGTTCGACGACGTGCTTGAAGCGTTGGCCACGCAGGACTACAGCAACCTGAAGAATCTCTTCCTGGTGGTAGGCGAGCCGGGCGACGTGCCAGCCAAAATCCGTGACCGAGTGCCGAACGCATTTGTTCGGGCAGTGGAGAGCAACCCTGGCTTTGGTACCGCCGCCAATGAGGTGCTGCGCCTGGTCGAGGGTGACAACGGTTTCTTCTGCTTCTTGCATGACGATGTTGCGCTGGAGCAGGGTGCCATTCGGCTGCTGGTGGAAGAGCTCTATCGTTCGAACGCGGGCATCGTTGGCCCCAAGCTGGTCACGTGGGACGATCCGACGGTTTTGCAGCACGTGGGCTTGGGCGTCGATCGTTTCGGCGAGGTGGACCCGATCGTGGAGCCTGGCGAAGTCGATCAGGAACAGCACGATGCCGTGCGCGACACATTCGCCGTGCCCTCTGCATGCCTGTTGGTGCGCGCTGACCTGTTTCGTGC
>JAYUCY010000137.1:0-6575 GCA_043740085.1 Ilumatobacteraceae bacterium | reverse complement strand
TCCACCACCAGAATTCGCACGTCACTGGGGCTGAAGTGCTGTACCGCCCGAACGGCGTCGGCCGTCACGTCGCGCGTGTTCCAGTTGACAATCACCACCGTCACGCCGTCCTGCAGCCGGCGAAGACGAATTCGTCCACGCAAGCGGGCTGCCTTGACAGCAAGGTTCCACGGTCGTCGCATCGCGACGTCGTCAATCACAGACCGCTCCCACGGCGCACGATCCTCCGCCCCGGGGCGTAGGCGGCAGGCAGCGAGGGAGACCCCCGAGACTACGGCGCGGGCGAGACCGCGCAGCGAGCGTTGCGCCGATGCCACGTGGGACAAGCTAGTCGCGCACCCGGTTTCGCCGCCGTCTTTGGCCACCTGTGCAACCGTGGCTCCGTCTACTGTGCACGACATGCGGCTGCTCTTCATCTCGGGGACCACAACCGGCGGATCTGGGCGCAGCCAAAGAGAACTTGCAACGCGTCTGGCCAGCCGTGGTCATGAGGTGTTGTTCCTTGCCGACGATTGGGCCCCCTGCCGCGTCCGTCGATTCCTTTACGAGCAGTTGGCCGATCTGGCCGTTCGTTGGGGCAACCGCCCGGGCTCGCAGGTCATCCAGTTCGTGGAAGGAAGACCCGGTCGGCGAACTCGCACCGCACTGATGGGAGGGCTGGAACATCGCATCACACCCGTTCCCGAGAACGCAGCATCAGGCGTGATCAGAACCTTCCGACCAGACGTCGTCATCAGCAACAGCATCCTGCGCATCACGTGGCGAAAGGTTCGTGAGTTGTGCGACCAATCGGGCACTGCGACCGTCCTTTACGTCCGCGAGATCGCCTCGATGAACCACTTCACACTCGGTAGGCAGCCCGCCGATGTGATCGTCGCCAACGCCGGCAGCCTGGCGCACGACGTCGAGGAGTTCGGCTACCCGTGCGCCGTACTGCCCAGTGTTATCGAGGTCGATGTCACCAGCGTCGAATCCAGCCGCCGAGCAGTCCTCGTCATCAACCCAATTCCGACCCACGGGATCGACACGATTTGGCAGATCGCAGCGAGGCTGCCCGACATCCCTTTCGTCATCCAACAGTCGTGGCCACTCACCGACGAGGCATTGGCATCGCTGGAGCGGACGGCCGCCACCCTGCCCAACGCGGAATTCCGTCGTGCTGCGCCGGCAGGCACCTCGCTCTACGGGGATGCGAAACTTCTCCTGGTGCCCCACCGCATCGACAACCGCCCGCGGGTGATCGCCGAGGCGCAGGCCAACGGCATTCCCGTCGTTGCCTCGAACACGCCCGGCCTTGCCGAAGCCGTCGGCGACGGCGGGCTCCTCATCGACATGGACGATGTCGACGGATGGGTCGATTCGATTCGCCTGCTGTGGACAGATCCACAGGCCTATGACCGTCTCGCGGAGCGAGCCCTGTTCCACAGCCAGCGCCCGGAGATCGACCCCGAGCAAGTGACCGTCGCATTCGAGAAGTTGCTGCGCGAGGCAGTGGCCGCTCAGGGACGTCACTCGCCGACCTGACGGCGTCAGAACATGAGGCGCCGGGCACGCACGCTTCCGAGCAGCCGACCGGCACTTCCTCCAGCCACTACGACCCACCTCGCGCGACCGGCCTGGGAACGGAGGCTCGGTAACTTGCGGACCAGCCAGAGCCAGTTCTTCGCCCCATGCCAACGTGATGGTCCTGGCCGGCCAGCATCGACCAGCCGGCGAGCGATGACTGGGCCTGCAGCACCGTAGGTGACCGCTTGCTGCCACAGCCCGCGCACGGTCGAGCGATACCTGTAATGCACTATGGCGTCGGGCACGAATTGCAGCTCGACGCCATCGAGCCAGGCACGTAGGCACAGCTCCAGATCTTCGTACACAGCGATGGACGTGTCGAAGCCTCCGAGCCGCTCGAACAGGTCGCGACGGATTCCCAGGTTGGCAGTCGGTCCGAACGGAAAGATGCCGGCAAAGAGCTGGAGTTCGACAGCCGGTCGCGCTCCGTATACCGCGTGCAGCCATGGCTCATTGAGGGCCTTGTATTCCTGCGGGCCGGTGACGAACGGAGTTTCTCGCAAAGCCGTCCCCATCGCAGCGACCCAGCGGTCGCCCACCACGTCGTCGGCGTCACAGAAGGCGATCGATGTGCCTCGCGCGACCCTCACGGCCGCATTCCGTGCATGGGCGGCTCCTCGATGGTCGCCAGCGTCCAGCAGCCGAATGCGCGGATCGTTGGCGGCACGCCGGCTCACGATAGCGGCCGTGGTATCCGTGGAGCCGTTGTCTGCGACGATGACCTCCCACGACGAGTCCCAGTGCTGCTTCTGCAGAGCATCCAACTGCGCCCCAATTGTCGACGCAGCGTTGAAAGCCGGCATGACGACGCTCAGTTCGACACTGATGGCGGCCGCAGGCGGTGACTCGTCAGGCATTCATCTCTCTCTTCGACAACGAAGTTCGCTGACCGAGCTGCAATCACAATCTGGCCAGCTGAGCCGAACGCGTTGTCCGGGGCAGATCACCATGAAATTTGGAACCCTGATTCTCGATGACTCAGTGGAGTTCCTGGAGAGCAAGCATGTCCCGCTCCGGAAACCACAAGGCTTTGTCGTGGGGCCGATTGACGATCAACGTGCGCATATCGGGATTGAGCAGGGCTGAAAAAGCGCTCAAAAAGGAGGCGGTCTTGATGAGGCCGCTGCAACGGGCGAGGAGCAGGCAGTTGAGGACGGCATCACCCTGGATGGACAGTATCTCGTCTAGATTCCGGTACACAGGCTGTATGGTCTCTGCTCGGCGAAAGTCCTCCCTGGACACGACTGGAATGTCATTGAAGCTGACGGTTGCGTACTCCACGAATCGGCGCTCATCGGACGACACAAAGATGGCGGACACCTCGGGGTGCTCGTCGAGGTAGGCGCGAACGCAGCGACTCATTGTTTCGTACTCGACTCGTGGCGCCTCATCGGTCTTGTCGGTGCCCCGATAGTGGACACCCAACACATTGGCATCAAGGCCATGATCGACCCAGAACCGATCTACTTCGGCCTGCACCGCCGGATGAACGACAAAGTACTTCTTCGCGAGATCACTACCGCGTGACAACGAAATGATCTCGTGCGGTACCGCATCGATGGTGACCGCCCGCACAAAGCGTCTTGGTCCACCGTCATGGGCCTCGGAGCGGATGCGAAAGAACGGGGCGAAGAAGTCGGTGTCTCGTGCACCCGGAAAGGAGAAACGAAAATCTGCATCCAAGTTGTTGGTGTCGCAATAGGCAAGAACGTTCAAGCACCACACGAGGCGAGCACCAATGCCCACCTCATTGCAAAAGTCGACCGCTACGTAGCCGTTTGGGATGGCCGCGTCGATTCTCCGACTGGACCGAGCGTTAACCATCTGCGCCCGGCGGTGCTTGAATTGGGTCCGCAGCGGCCTAGTGGCATTCACTACCGAAGGGGGAATCAGAGTCTGCCAAGTCACAGTCGTACGCTAATGGCAACCGACGTCGGTGATTGCCACCTGAGCGGGGACAGGCTCACAGTAACGTGCGACCGATGGATCTCTGCGTCGTCATACCTGCTCGCAACGAGGAGAAGCGGTTGGGTGATCAACTCGATGCCCTTCTTGCACAGCAGTGGGCCGGCAGTTGGGAGATCATCGTCGTCGACAACAACTCGACCGATGGAACCGTCGCTCTAGTCGAACGATACGCGGCGAAGGACTCTCGCGTTCGAGTCATTCCGGCCACGGCGAAGGCCGACCAGTCGTATGCGGCGAACACCGGCGTCGCTGCGTCCACAGCAGACGCTGTCATCTTTTGCGATGCCGACGACGTCGTCGCCGACGGCTGGCTCGCGGCAATGGCCCAGGGGCTCGCCGAGAACGACGTGGTGACCGGCCCCAACGAACTCGACAGGCTCAATCCGCCATGGTTGGCAGAATCGCGGGGGCGGTCAGTTGAAGGGCCCGTCGGCTCCTTCTTCGGCATCTTTCCGCTGATCCGAGGCAACAACTACGGCGTACGCAAAAGTGTTTGGGCGATCACCGGTCCTTTAGAGGAGGACTTCAGCCGGCACGGCGTGCTGGCCGACGCCGAGTTCGCGATGCGCTGCTGGCTGAACGGCGTCGAAGTCGTCGGCGCCGCGGGAGCGGTAGTCCACTACCGGTACCGCGACAGCGCGAAGGACCTCTGGCGACAAGGATTCGCGTATGGCTCACACCGACCACTCATCGCCAAAATGCTGAAGGATGCGGGCAAACCAACACCGCCGAAGTTCGCTGGTTGGAAGTCGTGGATCCTGCTCATCACCACACTTCCTCGCGTGGTCACTCGCACAGGCCGAGCTCGCTGGCTGTGGATCGCCGGGAATCGCTTCGGCCAGGTAGCGGGTTCCATTCGCTATCGAACGCTCATGCTGTGAAGCAAAGCAGCCGATGAATCCAAGTGCTGCTCGGACGGCCCGGCCCCCGGACAGTACGCTCTACGCGTTCGGAACTAACGGGAATCGGTGACAAGCGGGCCATGGACAATCCTTCACTGCTCGACGCAGCACGACGACGCTGGTGGGTCATCCTCGCGTTGGCGGCGCTTGGCTTTGGCCTTGGTGCACTCCCTGCTCCCGCAAAGGTTGTCCAGTCATCGGCGTTCACCCAGTACTACGCACGGCACACCATGTTGCTCAATACCGACGCGCTGCAGAGCGGCAGCACCGCTGTGTCGCCCAACCAGGTGCCGCTGCTCGCAACCACCGGCGAGGTGCCCAAGCGAGTCGCCGAGCAAATCGGCTTCGCGGGGAACCCCGCCGTGCTGGCCGCAGAGGTCACCGTCGCTTTCGACCTCAACACCGGCGCCCTCACCGTAGAGACCACGCAGGACACGGCCCAGTCCGCAGAGCAGATTGCCGATGCGTTCGCCGACACCCTCAACTCCTATCTCATCGAGCGACAGGACCAGATCTACCAAGACCGTCTTGCCGCATCGAATACCCGCTTGGCGGATCTGGAGGGGAAGCTCAACGACCTCACCGCTCAGCTGGCGGACCAGCCCGACGACCCTGTGCTGATCGCTCAGCGCGACGCCGTGTCGCGCCAATACAGCGTGGCGTTCGAACAGGATGAGGCGCTGAGCGAGGCCCCCTCAATTCTCGCGTTCACGACGCTCGAACGAGCGCAGGCCCAGGAGCAGACCAACGAATCCGGCGGTCTCAGCGCACCGACCTCGCGCTGGGTACGCGGACTGATGGGAATGGTGGCTGGGCTGGTGCTCGGAATCGGTGTAGTCGTGGTGCTCAGCCTGCTCGACCGGCGCCTGCGCACACGCGAACAGGCTGAGGCTGTTATGGGAATTCGGGCGCGGGTCACCATTCCGAAGGTCAAGGGCAACGACCTCGGCGGTCTGGTGGTGACCAGTGGTCGCCACGACCCGCTCTCGGATTCGTATCGCACACTTCGCAACGTCCTCAGTTTCGTGCACAGTGGCATGGAGCCCGTCGACCGTGCGCGCATCACCGTCGTGGTCTCGCCCGGGCCGGGCGAAGGCAAGACATCACTGGCCGCAAACCTGGCCGCGGCGTTCGTGGAGAGCGGCCAGCGCACCATCGTGGCCAACACCGATTTCCGCCGCCCGCGGCTTGCCCGCGCCATCACCGGCATGCCGGTAACCCAGCACCCGTTCACGCTGCAAGACGTTGACTCGCTGCCCGCGGAGTGGACGCTGAGCGCAACCCGCGACCAGGACCTTTCGATCCTCGACCTCAGCGGTTTGGGTTCAGCTGGCGAACTGGCACGAGCGACTGCGAAGTTGTTGCCACGCCTGGCCGAAACCTGCGATGCCGTTGTCATCGACACCTCGCCAATTGGCGCCACCGCTGAACCGCTGGAACTGGTGCCGATCGCTGACGTGATCGTGGTGGTGGCCCGTGTGGGGCAAACCAACATCGAAACTGCGCAACGCACCATCGCGATCCTGCGCGATCTCACCACCGCACCAATCCTCCTCGTGCTCACCGGCCTCTCCCCGGAGAAGACTGCGTACTACGACTACACAGATCGCCGCAGCGACAAGGCCGAGGCAAAGAAGACTGGGCGAAAGTTGCGGACTCGCCGGAAGTACAGCGGCGATGAACGGCGTTCCATCGAGCGCAACGATGACGAGCGCAACGACGACCTGCAGAGCGACGCCGCCCAAGACGACATCGACCATGACGGCATCGACCATGACGGCATCGACCGAGACGACAGCGGAGTCATCGACCCCGGCCAGCGCCCGAGTCGCCGAGCGACTGACCCGATCGATGTCGAGGAGGCCGCGGGCCCCAGCGACGTTGACCTCGACAACGACGACGACCATGACGATGGCCCCGATAGCGACACCGATCGGGACGACGGGCAACGTGACGCCACACCAACTGATCCGATTTTGGCCGCCAAGAAGCCGGAATGAACCTACGCCCCGTCGAGCAGGCGCTGATCGCCGGGGCGCTTGCCTACCTGGTCGGGCTCAGCTGGGCGATGGCAAACCTGTCGTTCGATATCTGGGGCGCCTTGGTGGTTGCACCCGTGTTGCTCATCGTGGGCATGCT
>JAYUCY010000136.1:0-6601 GCA_043740085.1 Ilumatobacteraceae bacterium | reverse complement strand
AGTTGGCTGCGGTGATGCGCCGCAATGTTGGCAAGATGCAGGGCCGTTCGTTTGAGACTACGAACAGTTTCGTGATCGGTGTGGAGTCGGTCGCGGAGTCGTCGTACAACGCGGTGCGTAAGGGTTCGCCGGGTGTGTTCGCTGATGAGGTGGAAGCACCGCATGAGATCAGCGGTGTGCAGGTTGACGAGAACGCCTCCGATGAGGTGCTGCTGGCTGCGTTAGATGTGGCGTACGGTTCGAGTTGGTGGGTTGATCGTTTGCGGCTGGTGGCCGACATGCGTGACCCGTCGGCGAAGTGGGAAGATTCGTGCCGGTTTTTCTTGAATTGGAATCAGGCTGATGGTGCGGGGTGGCAGGTCATCACGAAGGCTGACTGGTCGGCGTGTGTTGGTGTCCCGGCCGAGTGCGGTAAGGGGTTCGCGGGGTTGGCTGTTGGTCCTGATCAGCGTGTCGGTTCGTTGGCTTATGCGGCTGTGCAGTCGGAGTCGGGGGAGCGTCAGGTTGAGGTGGTTCGCCATGAGGCGGGTACCGGTTGGATTGTTGCGGCGTGTCTGGCGGCGCAGGCTGAGACGGGGCAGCCGGTATGGGTGGACCCGAAGTCACCAACGGCGGGTGTGATCCCGGCGCTACTCGCGGCCGGGGTGCGGTTGTATGAAGTGTCGCCGCTGGAGCTCGTCGCCGGTTGCGCTGCGTTTCAGAACGAAGTGACGAACAAGCAGGTTGTGCAGTTGGGTGCCGGCACGTTGACGGATGCGGTGCGGATGGCTGAGGCCCGCCGTGTTGGCGAGTCGTGGGTGTTCAGCGCACGGGCGTCGGCCGGGGACATCACCCCGTTGGACGCTGCCACCTTGGCGGCGATGGCGTCACGTCAACACGTCACGTACGACGTGCTCGCCTCAGTGTTCTAAATCGAAAGGTGGACGTATCGCATGTTGACCACCTTCCTTGAAGTGCTAGGACTTCTCCTCATCGTGGCGGCCGCAGTGGTCGGCTTTGGTGTATCGGCTGGGCTGCTCGTCGCCGGGGTGTGCTGCCTAGTGGCGGCATGGTCGATCGCACGGGCGGGTAAGCGATGAGTTTCCTTTTTCGTCACGGCTCAATCACCACGGCTGCCGATCTGATCCCGCGTCGCAGTAAGACCCGCTCGCGCACTGTGTCGTCGGCTGAGGCGATGAATAACTCGGTTGTCTGGGCGTGTTTGCGTCTGCGCGCCGACCTGATCTCCACGTCGCCCGTTGACTGCTATCGGGATATCGACGGGCGTGCCGTGGATGTCAAGACTCCGGCGGTGCTTGTCAATCCTGGTGGTGCGTCGGTGAACATCGCCGAATGGCTGTACTCGTCGCAGATGGACCTTGACCGGTTCGGTAACTGCTTCGGCATCATCACCGCCCGCGATGGGTTGGGGTTGCCTGCCCGTATCGAGCTGGTCTCCGCTGAGTCTGTCACGGTGAAGGCCACCGGCAGCACCGTCACGTCGTACCGGATTCAACACACCGACTATGAGCCGCGCGACATTTGGCACGAGAAGCAGTTCACCGTTTCTGGCGTCCCGGTCGGTTTGTCGCCGCTGGCCGCCGCAGCGCTCACACTGTCAACGGCGTTGTCGGCGCAGGAGTTTGCAGCCGACTGGTTCGCTGGGTCAGCGGTGCCGGCGTCGCACCTGAAGAACACAGAACAGACGCTCGACACCACACAGGCGATGACCATCAAGGAACGGTTTGAGTCGTCGGTGCGTAACGGCGACGTGTTCGTGACCGGCAACGACTGGTCCTATGAGATGCTCGGCGCTAAAGCGTCTGAGTCGGGGTTCATTGAGGCGCAGAACTTGTCGGCGTCGGACATGTGCCGGTTCCTCGGTGTGCCTGGTGACATGGTGGACGTGGCCGTATCCGGCCAGTCGGTCACCTATGCGAACATCACCCAGCGCAACCTGCAGCTGTTGATTGTCAACCTTGGCCCCGCGGTCACCCGCCGCCAGATGGCACTCTCGACGCTGTTGCCGCAGCCGCAGTACGTCAAGTTGAACACTGATGCTGTGGTGTTGCGGATGGACCCGAAAGCCCGCGCAGAGCTGAACGGGCTACTGTTGTCCACGAACCAGCGCACCCCATCCGAGGTGCGCGAGAAGGATGATTTGCCACCGTTCACCCCTGCGCAGGTGGCTGAGATCAACGCGCTCGCTCAGCCCAAGCAGGCGCAACCTATAGTATTCAAGGAGCTCGCGGCGGCGGGACCCCCGGGGGGGTGGGTGTTGACGGTGGCACCTGAGATCCATGTTGATGCCCGTCAAGATCCGCCGGTAACGAACGTGCACATCGACACCCCATGGGTGAAGGCGGGTGACGTGACAGTGAATATACCCGAGCAAGCCCCGCCCTGCGTGACGGTGAACGTGCCTGAGCAGTTGACCGAGGCCGCCAGAGCGACGAGTCGCCGTGTTGAGCGTGACGCCGATGGGCGTATCACCAGAGTGATTGATGAGGTGGTTTGATGGCTGTCGCATATTCCATATCGTGTCGTAACGCTCGCATGGATGCGATCACGACGGCAGTTGGGGCGTCGGGTCTGGTTCGCATTTACGATGGTGTGCGCCCGGCAACGGGTGGCGCGGCCACGGTCCTGCTCGCACAGTTGGCGTGCTCGGCCACCTTCGCTCCGGCCGCAGTCTCGGGGGTGCTCACGGTCAACGCGATCGCCAACGACACCGCTGCGGACGCCACTGGTACGGCAACGTGGTTTCGAGTGACGACCTCAGCCGGGGTGGCCGTGATTGACGGCAACTGTGCAGCGTCCGGCTCGGACATGAATCTCACCACGACGAGCATTGTCATCGGTGGGCCTGTGTCGATTTCGAGTTTCGTACTCACTGGTGGTAACCCCTAGATGGGTATGCCGCTGTTTGATTGTTCGGTGCGCACGTCGGTTGTCGCGTCTGGTGGTGCGATGGTGCAGCTGGTCCCCCCGGCCGCTGCGCTTGGCACAGGGCGCATGTTGCGGTTGCGTCAGGTTGCTATCTCGAACACCACGGCCACTGCGTTTGGTGTCGGCCTAGGTGTTGCGTCTGTGGCCGCGGTCACCCCGGCTACGGCAGGTGTGATCCTGCGACGCTCAAACACAGTCGGCCCGATCGACGCTGCTTCGGTGGCGTTGGTGTGGTCCACGTTCGCTACTACCCCGACCGCACCTACAGGGTTCAGTGCCCGGCTGTGGATACCGGCGAGTTCGCTGGTCATCTACGCCTTCAATGAGGGCGAAGAGTTGTTGGTCCCGCCGGCGGCCACACCGTTGCCGTTCTGTGTGTTTAACACTGGTGTTGGGCAGGTAGCGGACATCACCCTAACCTGGGCGGAGTAGGCGGTGCCGACCTTCGGGTCGGGTAGCCGTGGGACTAGCTCAGTCGTCACGCCCATGCAGTCGCGGCCAGCCTTCACGCTGGGTTCCCGTGTAGTCACTGCTGGGCCGATCGACATCATCAATGGCACGCTCGCTGTCACCGAGGTCTCCGATACAAGCGCTATCTCGGCCGGGCACGGCCCTAACGCCACACTGGCTGTCACCGAGGTCTCCGATACAAGCGCTATCTCGGCCGGGCACGGCCCTAACGCCACACTGGCTGTCACCGAGTTCTCCGATACCAGCGCTATCTCGGCCGGGCACGGCCCTAACGCCACACTGGCTGTCACCGAGGTCTCCGACACAAGCTCTGCGGTTGGCGGCAACCCATCGACGACGGTGGTGTCAGGCGGTGCCGGCGGCGGCACCGCTAAGGCCAGACCATTCCACCCGACATTCTGGCCGACCCCACCCCAACCGCCTAAGCCGCCGAACTCCAAGCCTAAGCCTAAGCCGAAGGTCAAGCCCGCCACGGTTGTCGGCCACCTGTATCTCACTGAACACGACGACGTTCTTGCCGCCTTCGGTGCTTTCGACCCGTTCCATTTACTTGACGACGAGGAACTACTGCTACTCGTCTAGTCCTCAAAGGAGGCCGTATGCCCGTTCTATTGGAAGCCGCTCAAGCCCGCTCGGTTGGGGCACGTGACGCCACAGCACGCCCCTCACAACGTCGACATGCCGCCGACCCAGCCGCTACCGCACACGCTCGCGTGTGTCGTGCATTCGAGGTGCGCGCCGCCGGCACCGCCTCACCTGTCGTGGAAGGGTTCGCGTCGGTCACCGACACCGCCTACGAGATGTACGACATGTTCGGCCCCTACGTCGAGCTTGTCAATGGTGACGCGTTCGACAAGACGCTGAGCACGACCCCGCTGGTGGAGTTCACCCTGAACCACGGTGCCGGTGGTGGCATCCCGATGGCGCACACCCGCAACGGCACGCTCACCCTGTCGGTCGTCAAGGCCACCGATGTGACCGGGCTGTTCTACGTCGCGAACGTGGACCACACCCGTACCGACGTGGCCGATGCTGTGAAGGCAATGGAGCGCGGCGACCTGGCCGAGTCATCGTTCAAGTTCCGGATTGTGCGCGGCCAATGGTCGCCCGATTGGACCGAGTACCACATCGAAGAGATCGACATTCACCGCGGCGACGTGTCAGCTGTGAACTTCGGTGCCAACCCCTACACATCAACAGGGGTACGCGAAGCCCAACAGGCCGCTGCCCGAGTGGCGTTCGCAGCTGATGACACGGCGCGACGCATCATGATCTCCGAGGCCGACACCCGGCCCCGGTTCCTCACCTAACCAGCGCTGTTCGCCCGACCGTTTCGCTCGCCCACTGGGCCTGCCTGACGTGCAACGAGCCTGCACCCCGCACCCGGTGAGACAACCCCAACCCATCTACTCCCATTGGAGAAACCATGAACATCAAGGACATCATCGTCTCGCTTCGCGCGCAGACGGCCGCGAAGCTCGAAGAGCGCAACGGCATCGCCACCAAACTGGCCGTGCTGCGTGACGTAGAGACCACCGACGAAACTGCCGTCTCGGCGCTGCGTGCCCTCAAGGACGCTCTCGACGCCGAGATCGACGTGCAGTCCGCACGCATCACCGACCTCGAAGGCGAACTGGCCCGCGACGAAGCAGCCGCCCGCCTCCAGGCCGAGGTACACCCGACCGGTGTTCGCACTGGTGCCGCACCCGCCAATGTGCGAGTCGGCCAGGAAGAGCGCACCTACGCCGTCCACAAGGAGCGTCACTTTGACCAGGCCCGCGGCGTACTGCGTCCCGGCGCCAAGGCAGGCGGCGACTTCGAGCGTGACGTGGCCGCCGCGTTCTTCGGCGACTACGCCGCCCAGGAGCGTCTCGCCCGTCACCAGGCAGAAGAGCGTGTTGAGCGCGCCGAGTACTTCGCTCGTGCCGCTGGCACGGGTGCATTCGCTGGGCTCACCGTCCCGCAGTACCTGACCGACATGTACGCACCGGCTGTTGCCGCAATGCGCCCGTTCGCGGACGCTTGCAACAATCACCTGCTCCCGGCCGACGGCATGACCGTGAATATCTCGCGCATCACCACAGCCACGTCGGCTGCGCTGCAAGCGTCGGAAAACACGGGCGTGTCGGAAACCAACATCGACGACACCCTGCTCACGCTCAACGTGCAGACCGTCGCAGGTCAGCAGACCCTCAGCCGTCAGGCGATCGAGCGTGGCACCGGCGTGGAGGCTGTCGTCCTTGACGACCTGTTCCGCCGCTTCGCAACCACGCTTGACTCGACGCTGCTCAACCAGGCAGCGACCGGTGTGGCTGCGTCGTCCACGGTGATCGCGTACACCTCGGCAGCCCCGAAGGTCGTTGAGTTGTACCCGATCATCATCCAGGCGCAGTCCGCTGTTGAGGCGGCGCTGCTCAACCAGGCGTCAGGCGACACGATCACCGTGATGAACTCCCGCCGCTGGTACTGGCTGCAGAACGGCCTGTCGGCTACGTGGCCGCTGGTCTCGCAGCCTGGCGTTCTGCCGCAGATGCTCGGCGCGAACTTCGCCGAGAAGTACGGCTCGGGTATTCGTGGCGTCCTCCCGAACGGCTCCCCGGTGATCGTGGACAACAACGTCACGACTGTCGGTCTGGCCGGCGCCGTGACCGGTGGCACCCAGGACCATATCTACGTCCTGGACCGCAACGAGTGCCACCTGTGGGAAGACCCGACGGCCCCGATGTTTATCCGTGCAGAACAGCCGGCAGTAGCCGCGCTCGGCGTGCTGTTCGTCCTGTACGGCTACTTTGCGTCGACGTTCTCCCGCTACGCGCAAGCGCAGCTCATCTCGGGAACCGGCACCGTCACGCCTGCATTCACAGGCGTCTGATTGACCCTCTCAACACCACCGGCAATCCCGGTGGTGTTGAGAGGTTTGGGGAGCTGGCGACCGCCATTGACGGTGGGCCATATCCGGGTTCGATCCCCGGCTCTCCGCTACCCCTCAACCCGAAGGAGCCGACATGGCAACCACAAGCCCCACCACTGTCCTCGCTTCCGCTGCGCAAACGGTCACGTTCACGACGGCCGCCATCAGCGCCGAAACCGCAACCGTTGCGCTGCTCATCAACGTGAGCGCGGCCAGCGGCACCTCGCCCACCCTCGACTGCACCGTCGAATGGTCAAACGATGGGACGACATGGGCCGTGTCTGATGTCGC
>JAYUCY010000135.1:0-15068 GCA_043740085.1 Ilumatobacteraceae bacterium | reverse complement strand
GTGGCAACTCCGCATGCAGCTGGCCGAAGTCGAACGCAGCGGCGACGTGGTGTGCCGCCTCCACGATGCCGTTGTGCGGCGCGACACGTTCACACTCGGCCCGCTCGACTTGGAGATTGGGTACGGCGAGCGCATCGTGATCGAAGGCCACAACGGCAGCGGTAAGTCGACGCTGCTGGGTGCGTTGCTCGGCGAGATTCCATTGTCAGCTGGCGAGCAATGGCGCGGGCCCGGCGTGGTGGTCGGCCGGCTGGAGCAAGCGCGTCAGCAACTCACTGATCAGTCGACGGTGGTCGCCGCGTTCATGGCCGTCACCGGCATGTTGGTGCCCGAGTCGCGCACGTTGCTGGCGAAGTTCGGTATCGGCGCCGAGCACGTCAATCGGCCGGCGGAGTCACTGTCGCCAGGTGAGCGAACACGATTGGTGATGGCGCTGCTGATGGCCAAGGGTTCGAATTGCCTCGTGCTCGACGAGCCCACCAACCACCTCGACATGCCCGCCATCGAGCAGCTGGAGCAGGCGCTGGAAACGTTCGGCGGCACGGTGCTGTTGGTCAGCCACGACCGTTCCCTGCTGGGCTCCGTGCGCCGCACGCGCACGATTGAACTACGCAATGGCCAACTGGTCAGCGACCGACCCAGCTGAACTCAGGCGACTGCGGAACTGACCCGGCGGCACGCAACCACACCCAGAAGAGTGAGCGCGATCGCAGCAGCAAAGTTGGTGCCGAGCGCAGCGTTGAGCGTGAATGACGTGCGATCGGCGACGGCAACAGTGGCGCCGCCGATGCCGCCCATCAGTGAGAAGCCGATCGCGTCGGCCAACGTGACCTGGCTGCTGACTTCACCCTCGCGACCGTCGACCGCATACGACATGGCGGCCACCGTGGCCGGGTTGTAAAGCAACCCCATGCCCAGGCCACCGACCGCCCACGCCAGGAACACCGCCCACAGCGGCCACCATGGCCACAGTACGGGCACCACCAACACCAAGCCGAGGCCCAACAGCAGAAAGCCGGTGCGCATGGCCGGTGCGGTCCGTGCCGGTGGCTTGCGTGCCCGAATCCACTGGCCGCCCGTCCAGCTGAGCGCAGCGCCGATGATGACGAAGCCCTGCACCAGCGGGCTGGCTCCGTGCGTGCGGTCCGCCGCGAGTGGAATGAAGCTGTCGGCGCCAAGGAACGCGGCGGTGGCGATGATGCGGCAGGCGATGATGGCGGGCAACCCGCGTCGAGCCGTGAGAATGCCCGCGGGCAGCAGCCGGCGCAGCGACGGAATCGACAGCGCCAGCCCACATCCCGAGGTGGCGACCGCCGTCAGAGGGTTGGCGACTTGGAGGCCGGTGACCAACATGCCGATGCCGGTCGCAGCAACGACGGCGGCAGGGATCTTGCTGCCGATGCGATCGAAAGGGAGGGGTCCGTAGCGCAGCATCGGGCGAACTGCCAGCGCGCCGACCGCGAGCGCGAACGGGACGAGACCGAGGAACACCCATTTCCAACCGAACGTGTCGGTGACCCAGCCCGCAAGCAACGGGGCGAACAGGCTGGGCAGTACCCAACCGGCCGACAGGATGGCGTACATCATCGCCTGCCGGTCGTTCGGGAAGGCGCGCTTGACGAGCATGTAGGCAATGGGGGAGAAGCCGCCAGCGCCTGCGCCCTGCAGGAAGCGGCCGATGACGATCCACGTCATCGATGGTGCGAGCCCGGCGACGACCAAGCCGGCGACCAGCGTCGCGATGCACAGTGCAAAGGGCAGCGCCGGCCCTCGCCGGTCGGCCAATTCGCCGGCGGCCACAAGTGCCACCAGGTTGGCGAGCGTGTAAATGGACAGCGAGACGCCGTAGAGCGAGTCGCCACCGAGTTCGTCGGTGATGGTGGGGAGCGCGGTGATCACCGAGGTGACTTCGAACGCGACCAACATGACGGCCAGCACAAGGCCGGTCGCCAACAGCCGCTGCTCGGCGCTGAACGGAGTGCGGGTTACAGATGTTGTGTCGGTCACACCGGAGACCCGGGGGCCACCAGCGGCCACGGGCGATTGCGCTCGGCTGTCAGCGCAAGGTCGAGCAACAGCTGCTCGGTGTAGTGGCGGCCGACTACCTGCAGCCCAATCGGCAGGCCATCAATGGCGCCGGCCGGAATCGAGATGGCGGGGTTGCCATGCAGGTTGGCTGCGAAGGTGAGCCGGCCGTTGTTGCCTGCACCGCCTTCGATGCCGCCGAACACGTTGGGCAGCGGGCCATCGGCGTCGAAGGAGACGTCGGGGTTGCTGGCCGTGATGACGTAGTCGACGCCGTCGGTCGGGTCGAAGATGCGCGCCATTGCCTCGTTGATCTCGATGCGCCGCCGTTCGATTTTGGCGCGGGCCGCCGAGTCGTACTTGCCGACGGCCATCTCCATCCCAAAGCGAATCTCGGGTGTGAGGTCGTCGGCGCAGGCGGGCCACACGTCGGTCAACTGCGCCTCGATGGCGATGTTGCCACTGAGAGCCCAGGCTGAGCCCATGCGCGGCAGTGTGGTGTCGATGCCGTGGACGCGGCGCATGCCGCAGTCGGCGACCAGTGCGACGCCGGCCTCCTCCAACAGCTCCCACATCACCGGTGAGACGACGGCGCTACCCCAGTTGGGAGCGAACGCGACGCGGGTACCGCGGAGTGCTTCCAGGTGGGTGCCCAGCCCGGCTTCCCAACCTGTCTCGCGGGGAAGGCTCAGCGGGTCGCGAGCATCGAAGCCATTGCTGACATCGAACCAGCGGGCAGTGTCGCGTACCGACCGCGAGATGCAGCCAATGGTGACGGTGAGATTGCCGTACGCTGCCCTCGGGCCACGAGGAATGCGACCGATGGTGCCCTTGAGGCCGACCATACCCGTGAAGCCGGCCGGGATACGAATACTGCCGCCGCCATCGCCAGCGGTGCCAAGGGTGACCAGCCCGCCCGACACCGCTGCTGCCGTGCCGCCGCTGCTACCCCCAGGCGTTTTGCCGTGCTGCCACGGGCTATGCGTGGTGCCATGCAGCGTGGTGCGCGTGACGTTGACGCCGCCGAACTCGCTGGCGTTGGTGAGGCCCACCAGCACCGCGCCACCATCGTCGCGCAGGCGCTGAACCATGGTGCCGGTGTAGCCCGCGACCTGGTCCTTCAACGGGACCGACGCGTGCGTGTCGGGCCATCCCTGGACCTGGTCGAGTTCCTTCACCCCAATCGGCACACCGCCGAAGGGTTTGTTCACATCCGCAACGCGAGCAGCAGCCTCAGCCTGCTCGCGCGGCAGGTAACAAAACGCGTTGAGCGTGCTGGCGTCAATGGCCTCGTACGTCGCCTGCAGTTCTTCCAATGGCGTGCGCCGACCGGCCCGAAACTCTTCGACAAGCGAGCAGGCATCGCCCTGCCACGGTGTGTTCCCCATGGGTCGACTGTACCCGCGGCCGAATGGTGCGCTGCCGTCGGGCGGCCCCCATCCTCGTAGTGTCGGGTGTTCATGGATAGTCGTTCGTTTCTTGGTCTGCAGCAGAGCCACAACCAGTATCGCTGGTCGATGGAGGTTGCCCGTTCGCTGACCACCACTGGCGGGTTCCTGTTTGGTGGCTGCGGTCTTGGCGCGGCCATCTCCGCGATGGAAGGCACGAGTGGGCGCGAGGTGGTGTGGGCCACCGCCCAATACCTCTCGTACGCGAAGCCCGGCGAGTTCCTGGACGTGGACGTCACGATCGCGGTGGAGGGTCACCAGATCACACAGGCTCGCGCCGTGTGTCACGTGGGCAACCGAGAGATTCTGACCGTGAACGCTGCGCTGGGCGACCGGCCGCTGGACCACCGCGGCCAGTGGGAACAGATGCCCGACGTGCCCGGCCCCAACGAGTGCACTGCGCGCACGCACCGCGTGCCCGCGGATGGGACGATTCACGATCGTCTCGAGCAGCGGATGGTGAAGGGCCGCCCGTTCGAGGAGATGGACGGCGTGCAAGGTGACGGGCAGGTGCTGATGTGGGCTCGCATTCCCGATGTGTTGGAAGCTGTCGACGCAACTGCGTTGGCCATTTTGGGCGACTTTGTGCCGATGGGCGTTGGCCAGGCGTTGGGCGTGATGGGTGGCGGCAACAGCTTGGACAACACACTGCGCGTGGTGCACCTGGTGCCCACCGAGTGGGTGTTGCTGGACATTCGCATTCATGCGGTGGAGCGCGGTTTCGGCCACGGCCTGGCGCACATGTTTGCCGAGGACGGGACGCTGATGGCGACCGCCAGCCAGAGCTGCATCGTCCGTTTCTGGAAGAGTTGAGCGGTCGCGACACGACCGCGAGTGAAATGAAGGGGAACCACCGATGAGCCTGCCGATTCGACCTGGAATGACCGTGCCGTTGCCCGGCCCGCTGCACAGCCACCGCGAGAAGCTGGGCGAGCTGGCCGACATGGGCTACAGCGACATCTGGTCGGCGGAGAGTGACGGCGCCGACGGCTTCACCCCGCTGACGATGGCCGCCGCGTGGGAGCCGCGCCTGCGGCTGGGCACCGCCATCATTCCTGCGTACACGCGCTCGCCAGCGTGCTTTGCGCAAAGCGTTGCCTCGCTGGCCGACGCCGCGCCCGGCCGCTTTGCCATCGGCATTGGCAGTAGTAGCAACGTGATTGTGGAACGGTGGAACGGCGTGCCGTTTGTGGAGCCGTACAAGAAGGTGCGCGATGTGGTGCGTTTTCTGCGTGATGCGCTGAGCGGCGAGAAAGTGTCCAAGAAATACGACACTTTTGAGGTCAACGGCTTTCGCCTCGGTGTGCGCCCCGAGCAGGCCCCGCCGATTCTTGTGGCTGGGCTGCGTGAGGGCATGCTGCGGCTGGCGGCACGCGAAGCCGACGGTGCCATCATCAATTGGCTGGGGGCCGACGACGTGCCGCAGGTGGTGGGCGTGATCAACGACGCTGCCGGTGGCGTGGAGAAGGAAGTGGTGGCCCGCATCTTCTGCTGCCCCAGCGAAAACGCCGAGGTGGTGCGTGCCGGCGCCCGCTTCGCCATCGCGGCCTACATGAACGTGCCCGTCTATGCCGCCTTCCAAGAGTGGCTGGGCCGTGGACCCGCGCTGCAGGGCATGTGGGATGCGTGGAAGGCCGGCGACCGTAAGGCCGCGCTGGCTGCGATTCCCGACGAGGTAGTGGACGACCTGATCATTCATGGCTCGCCCGCACACTGCCGTGCAACCATCCAGCGGTACTTCGACAACGGGGTGACCACCACTTCGCTGGCAATCTTGCCACTGGACCCCGACCTGAAGCACTGGGACGCAGTAACGGCCCTAGCACCGGCTGCTGGCTGATCTGACACTTAGGCGGCACGGCGGGCGGGTGCCGGCGTGGCATCTGCCTGGCGGGCGGCTGCTCGCTCGGCAAGCTGCGCCTTGATGGCAGCGATATGGGCGAGCCCGCTCTGGCGGGTACGCGAATCGAGACGGAACTGAAGTGGAAGGTCGTGCAGTGAGGAGTCGCCCGGCGAGAGCAGCGCCAGCTGCTGTGGGGCCTGTGTGGTGTGGGTGCTGTGGGCCATGCGTGCATCGTCGCAAAAGGGTGTGACAGAGTACTTTCGTGGGATCCGCAGACCATTCGGCCGATGCTCCAGACCAGCTCATGGCCGCCCTCGAGTCTGAACGACAACCCGAACGACAAACCGAACGACGACCTGAACGACGACCCGATGAGGCTCAAGCGTGACGGCTGGCCACAGTCATCACGGTCATGAGGGGCCGTCATGGAATCCTCCCGCATACATCGAGCGTTCGCTGTGGATAGCGGTAGCGACCTGGGCGGCTCTCTCACTGATTGGCCTCATCGTGTTGTGGCCGTCGAGTTCCTCGTCCGGGAGCAACGCTGTCGACCCAACGGTGCACGGGTACGTGGTGGCCGCTGCCGTCCAACCCTGCAGCGGCACAGCCGTCGGTGATCTGGTCGAGTGTCGTGTGTTGACGGTGCAGTTGGAAGGTGGGAAGGCAAACGGCGAGCAGACGAATCTCGAGTTGGGCATCACGTCCAGTCGGGGCAAGCAACCCGAGGTGGGCGACGACCTGGTGCTGACAGCCACGCGTCTCGCGGATGGCACCACCATCTACAACTTCACTGACTACGAGCGATCGAGTGCGTTGTGGGTGCTTGCGATTCTGTTCGCCTTCACCGTGGTGGTCTTCGGGCGCTGGCGCGGCGTGGGTGCTCTCGCCGGCCTTGCTATCAGCGTCGCGGTGCTCGTTGCCTTTGTGCTGCCGGCGTTGCTGGAGGGCTCGAACCCGGTTGTGGTCGCGATCGTTGGCGCCTCGATCATCGCCTTTGCGTCGCTCTACCTCGCGCACGGGTTCAGCGCGGCCACGAATGTTGCCCTGCTCAGCACTCTGGCGGCTCTGGGCTTGACGGGCATGCTGGCGTGGGCCTTCATCGAGTTCACCTCACTCTCCGGCCTGAGTGACGAGAACGCACTGTTCCTCGACACACTCGGCGTGCACCTCGATCCACGCGGTTTGCTGCTGGCAGGCATCGTCATCGGCTCGCTCGGCGTACTGGATGACGTGACAGTGACTCAGGTGTCGGCTGTCAGCGAGCTGCATCGCGCGCGGCCGGGGGCGACATTCGCGGAGCTGTATCGGTCGGCACTGGTCATTGGTCGCGATCACATCTCATCGACGGTCAACACGTTGTTCCTGGCGTATGCGGGTGCTGCCTTGCCACTGCTGCTGTTGTTCACCGAAGTACGTCAGGCAATTGCAACGACTGCTACCCGTGAGCTTGTTGCGGTGGAGATTGTACGCACGCTCGTTGGCAGCATCGGGCTGGTTGCCTCGGTGCCTATTGCCACAGGGCTGGCCGCTGCGGTCGTCACCGTCGCCGGGACCTCACCGGAGCGGGGTAACGCCAATCTTGACCACGGGTGAGCCCCATTTGTCCTGCTCAGATCAGGTTGACCGAGGCGTCGACCACAACCACGGCATCGGGGATTTCCCGGACAAGTGACTCGAAGTTCACCGGGTGCCCCACACGAATCGGTGCGTGTGAATGCCGAAGTATGTAAAGCTCTCGACGCTGCGAACATCTTCGATGGAGCGGATCTCGTCGTCGATGACGGCGAGTAGGCGTGCCGAGTCCTCGCAGAGAACCTCCACCAAAAGGTCGAACGAGCCGGAGGTGAACACGACGTAGATCACGCCTTTGATGTCGGCAATGCGGTCGGCGACGGCGCGCACATTTCGTTCAACGCGCACGCCCATCGCGGCCATCACTGGGTAGCCCAACGCCAGCGGGTCTGTCACGCCCACCACCTGCACGACGCCAGCGTCCAGCAGTCGCTGTACGCGCAGCCGCGTGGCAGCGGGGGACAGCCCGACCAGCTCGGCCAGGTCCGCGTAACTTGCGCGGCCATCGCGCTGCAGCGCATCGATCAACTGGCGGTCGATGTCGTCGAGCGCGGTCACGTGATGCCTGCCGACAGGCCGAAGTCGGCCGAAATGTTGGCGCCCGTGATGGGTGCCGCGGCTGGTTGGGCGAGAAACCAAATCAGCTCGGCAATCTCCGCCGGCTGTATGAACCGGGCGCGCGACCCCTGCGGATAGCCGGCGAGGAGTCGGTCGAGGTATGCCTGCTGATCTTGGGGTGCGAACGTGGCTGCCTGGCCGCGCAACATCGGCGAGTCGACGTCACCCGGGCATACCGAGTTGACGCGGATTCCCTGCGGCGCTAGCTCAAGAGCGAGCGCCTTTGTGAGGATGGAGACACCACCCTTTGATGCGCAGTAGACCGCGGCGCCGGCGTTGCCCTGAAGACCAGCATCGCTGGAGAGGTTGATCACGCAGCCCTCACTGGCTGCGAGATGGGGGATGGCCGCCGAGGTGACGAAGTAGAGGCCCTTCAGATTGACGCCCAACACGCGGTCCCACTCGGCTTCAGTGGTCTCCGCGCTCGCGCCCTGCGTCCACAGGCCGGCCGCGTTGACGACTGCGTCCAACCGCCCGGCCCACGCGGCGGCTTGCTCGACCGCGGCGCGGCACTGGGCTACGTCGAGCAGGTCGGCGCGAATGCCCAGGTTCGCCAACGAACTCTCGACTGCCTGGATGTCGACGGCCACGACGCGCCAACCACCTTCACGGAAACGTGTGGCAACGGCGCTGCCGATACCGCCGGCGGCGCCAGTGACGAGCACGGTGGGAGCGCCAGTCATGGACGCCAGCCTCGGTCCTCGGGCAGGGAATTGCCACCGTCGACGACCACTAGTTGCCCAGTGATAAAGCTGGCTGATGGGTCGGCAAGGAACCTGACAGCGGAGGCAATCTCTTGCGGGGTACCCGACCGACCGATGGGGGTGAGGGTGCCCGCCGCTCGGTCGGTATGGGGCTGCGTGCTGGTTGCGATCCAGCCGGGCGCCACCGCGTTGCAGGTGATGCTCATGCCGGCAGTTTCTAACGCAACGGCGCGGGTGAGGCCCAACATCCCTGCCTTCGCGGCGTGGTAGGTGATGTCACCGTGGAAGACCTGCACGGGGCCCGAGGTGCTGGCGATGTTGACAATGCGACCGTACCCGTGATGGTGCATCACGGCCACCGCGGCGCGGGTGACCGCGAAACAGGTGGTCAGGTTGCGTTGCAAACCGTCGTGCCACCGTGCATCCGTGGTGCCCTCCACGTCGGTTGACGTGCCTTCCATGCCCACTGCGATCATGCCCGCGTTGTTCACGCAAATGTCCAGTCGTCCGCCGGCTGTGACAGCCGCCGCAACCACTCGGTCACCGGCGCCGGACTCCATCAGATCGGCGACTACACCGAATGCGGCGTAGCCGTCTGTCACCAACTCGGCAACGCGGTCGTGAATGCGTTCGGTGGTGGAGGAGAGCACGACGGTGGCGCCATCCTCAGCCAGCGCACGGGCGATGGCGAAACCGATTCCCTGACCATTGCCTGCTCCGGTGACCAGTGCGACCTGGCCGTCGAGTCGTTGGAAAATACTCATGGCAGCAAGTGTTCCACGGCTTCGGCGAACACGGCGGTGTGCAGCTGCACTTCGGCGCTGGTGTGATGCGGCGACATCAGGGCCATGTTGTGGAATGGCGTCAGCAGAATGCCGCGGTTCACGGCCCAGAGGTGCATGAAGTTGTCCAGCTCGTGATCGACCGCGGCGGCGGCGGCGGCTCCGTCGCGCGGCGGCGGGCAGAACCAGTACTCGGCGCGCCCGCCGAGCTGTTGCACATTCCACGGAAGTGTGAACCGGTCGATGGTGGCCTGCACCCCATCCGCCCACTCGGTGGCCAGCGGAATCATGTGCGCGAAATCGTCGTCGCGAAGTGTCGTCGACAGCGTGGCCTTCACCGCTGCCATTGCCAGCGCGTTGCCAGTGAGGGTGCCACCAACGCCGCTGGTGTCCACACTCTTGTCGGCCAGCAGTTCGTTGAGGCGCTGCGCGATCGCCAATGTGCAGCCGTAGGCAGCTGCGGGCATGCCGCCGCCGATGGTCTTGCCGATCACGAAGAAGTCGGGTTCAAGTCCCCATGCCGCAGTGGCGCCGCCGGGGCCGACGCAGATGGTGTGCGTCTCGTCGATGATCAGCAGCGCGCCGTACTTGCGAGTGAGCGCACGCAGCGCCTCGTGGTAGCCGGGGTCGGGTAGAACGATGCCGATGTTGGTGAGCGCTGGTTCGGCCAGTACGCATGCGATCTCGCCGGTGGCGAGTGCGGCTTCCAGCGCAGGGAGGTCGTTGAAGGGCACGACCACGGTGGTCAGCGCCGGGTCTACCTGCGGGCCGATGTTGCCCTGGCGTGATACCGGCCGCCCGGCCCCGTCGAGGGTCACCAGCGTCTCGTCAACGCTGCCGTGGTAGCACCAGTCGAAGACCAGCACCTTGGGCCGCTGCGTCAGGAAGCGGCTGTACCGCAGAACAAACCGGTTGGCGTCGGTGGCGGTCATCGCCATTTGCCAGATGGGCAGGCCGAACCGGCGTGCCAGCTCGGCCCCCACCCACGCCGCGTCGGCGTTGGGCAGCATGGTGGTGATGCCGCGCGAGGCCTGTGCGAACAGAGCATCGGCCACCTGGGGCAGCGCATGGCCGGTCATGGCGCCGGTGTCACCGAGGCAGAAGTCGACGTATTCGTGGCCGTCCACGTCGGTGAACCGGGCGCCGTGGGCCTCGTCGAAGAACAGCGGGAAGGCGCCGGGCCAGCGGGTCATCCACGCCATCGGCACGCCACCGAGCAGGTTGGAGCGCGCCGCAACAGCCATTTCGGCCGAACGCGGGTGCGTGTCGACGAACCGCTGTTCTTCAAGAGCGTGTAGTTCGCCGAGATGCTGTCGATCAATCATGTCCGACATGTTACACAAGCGATCCGCTCGTCAGAGACGAGAATGTCATTCGATTCGCTATTGGTCGCTTTGCTTCACGGTCGTGCCGGGAGTAGGCGCCGGCCGCCACTCATTGACACCTTCCTCCGCCCAAGGGCGGGTAACCATGCCCCTCTCGTCACGTTTACCCGCCCATGGGCGGAGAAAGGTGACAAACCAAAACTCGTCACGTTTACCCGCCCATGGGCGGAGAGAGGTGTCAAAACCAACACTCGTCACGTTTACCCGCCCATGGGCGGGGGAAGGTGACAAAACGGATGCATCGACGAGCGGCATTTCCGGCGGTCAGTCCAACGGGCTCGACGAGACAGGGGCTCGACGAGACAGGGGCTCGACGAGACAGGGTTAGGCGACTGATCGGATGGCTTGCCACACCTTTTCGGCGGTGCATGGCATGTCGATGTGGCGCACGCCCAGGTGGCTGACAGCGTCGATCACGGCGGACTGCACGGCAGGGGTACTGCCGATGGTGCCGCTCTCGCCGATGCCCTTGGCGCCCAGCGGATTGAGGGGCGTGGGCGTCTCCATGTGGACGACTTCGAAGCTGGGCAGCTCGGCAGCGGAGATGAACGCGTAGTCGGCAAGGTTGGAGGTGACCGGGTTGCCGTCGCTGTCGTAGCGGACTTCCTCCAGCAATGCCTGAGCGGCACCCTGCGCAATACCGCCGTGGATCTGACCTTCCAACAGCATCGGGTTCAGCACGCGGCCGGCGTCGTCACAGGCGATCTGGCGCAGCAGCGTGACCTTCCCGGTCTCGGTGTCCACTTCCACCACCGACACGTGCGAACCGAACGGGAAGCTGGCTGCACCTTGGAAGAACAGCGCGTGCTGCAGGCCCTCGGGCAGGTCCTCCTCGGTGTGGGCGGCAACGGCCAGCTCGGCCCAGCCCCTGGTGATGGACGGGGTGCCCGACACGTGGAACGCGCCGTTGTCCTTGTCCAGCACGATGTCGGCTTCGTCGGCTTCCAGCAGCTTGGCGGCCAGCTTGCGCGCCTTCTCAACCAGCTCGATGGCGGCGTTCCAGACCGCCGTGCCGCCGTGCTGCAGCGAGCGTGAACCCATCGTGCCGCCACCTTCGGGCACCAGATCGGTGTCGCCCCAGACAACGTCGATCCTGTCCATCGGGATGCCGGTTTGCTCGTGGGCCAGCATGCTCCAGGCGGTGACGTGGCCCTGGCCGTGCGGCGAGGTGCCGGTGTAGACGATGGCGCGGCCGTCGTCAAGCACTTCGATCTTGGCGTGCTCGCCAAAGGGTGCGACGCCGCCGGTGATCTCCACGTAGGTGCTGACGCCGATGCCCAACTGCTTCACATCCCCGGCAGATCGCCGGCGTGCTTGCTCGGCGCGCAGCTCGGTGTACCCGGCTGCGGCCAGCGCCTTGTCGAGCGCGGTTTCGTAGTCGCCCACGTCGTAGGTCTGGCCGATGACGGTGGTATGCGGCTCGAGGAACTTGGGGATCAGGTTGATGCGGCGAACCTCGGCAGCGTCCATACCTAGTTCGAGCGCGAACAGGTCCATGGCCCGCTCGGCGGCGGCGGTTGCTTCCGGCCGCCCGGCGCCGCGGTAGGCGGTGGTGACGGCGGTGTTGGTGACCACGCTGGTGGTACGCACTTCAATGTTGGGAATGTCGTAAACGGCGCTGGCCATCGGCCGGGTCATGAAGGGCGCAAGGATGGCGCCCATCTCCACGAAGTAGCCGGCGTCTTGAATGGCGTGCAGCTGGTAGTGGGTGACCTTGCCGGCGCGGGTGCCGCCGACGGTGACGTGCTGTACCTGGGCGCGGCCGTGACCGAGCACCATCATCGATTCACTGCGGGTCTCGCGCCAGCGCAGCGGACGGCCGAGCTTGGCGGCGAGCACACCAAGGATGGACTCTTCCGGGTCGCAGGAGATCTTGGCGCCGAACCCGCCACCGACGTCGGGCGTGATGACTTTGACCTGCGCAGGCTCGACACCATTGATCTTGGCGATGGTGGCCAGCGCGCCCTGGGCGCCCTGTGTGCTGAGCCACTGGTACAGCCGACCGTCAACCCAGGCGACTGCCGAGCCGCGGACTTCCAGCGGACAGGGAGCAACGCGCTGATTGAGGAAGCGTCCCTTGACGATGACCTCGCAGCCTTCGAAGAAGGCTTCGCCGGTATTGTCGGGCATGCCCAGCACCATCGTGTCGAACACCACGTTGCTGCCCGTCTCTTCGTAGAGCAGGGTGCCGCTGGTCATGGCTTCTTCGATGTCGATGACGGCGGGCAAGGTGTCGTAGTCGACGATGACTTGCTCGGCGGCGTCCTCGCCCTGCTGGCCCTCTTCGGTGATGACCACGGCAACAGGCTCGCCAACGAAGCGGACCCTGCCGATAGCCAGCATGCCGCGGGCGATGGCGGGGTTGAAGTCGCTAGCGACAGCATCGAGCCCAAGGTCGGCAGCGGTGTACACGGCGATGACACCGGGCATGGACAACGCCGCCGACGTGTCGATGCTGGTAATGGTGCCGTGGGCGACCGTGGAGCGAACGTAGGTGACGTGCGCGGCGCCGACGAGCAATGGCTCGTCGAGCATGTCGTCGACGTACACACCGCCGGTGGTGAGAAACTTCGGGTCTTCCTTGCGAAGGACCCGATTACCAAGAATGCTGCCAGCCACGCGCGAAACCCCCAGATATTCGTTGAGACGACCTGGATATGGACACTAGACGCGGGCCGCTGGAGAACGAAACGCGGAGCGCCGATCTCTTGCGAGCGAGGCCTAGGGGGTGGCGGCCTCGGCGGTGCGCACGGCCACAATTTGGGCGACCGTGTCGTATGGCCAGCCGCTGGGCATGGTGATCGGAGCGGGCGGGGCGGGCAGCATGGTGAGACGAATCTCGCCACGCTGCACATAGCCAATTTCTTCGCGCGCCGACTCTTCAATGCCCTCGGGGGTCTGCAGGCGGCTGACCTCGTCTTTGAGTTCGGCATTGGCCTGGTCGAGAGCGGAGAGTTCTTTGTCCTTCACGGCGATGTCGTCGCGCTGACGCAGCCAGGCCTTCACTGGCAGGACAAACAGCGCAGCCACCAACGCGGCGGTAATGACCATCGCGCCGAGGGCGATGACGCCTCGCTTGGCGCGGCCCTTGACCAGTTGCTTCTCCCGCGCAATCGGCCGCGTGAAGTCGCTGAGGGTGCCGTTGTGATTCGTCGTGTCGGGCCGCTCGGTGGCGCGTGTGGCTGCCTGCGTTGCGTCCTTGGGGCGCGGAATTGCAGACGTCTTGTGGCCACTGGAACTCATTGCACTCATTCTCGCAGCCGAGTCGCGCGGATCAGCGTCACCGCCACGTCAAGGTCACCGCCACGTCAACGTCGACGGTCGGGTTCAGCGTGGGCTGAGCGCGCTTCGACCGCGGAAGGCGGCCGATTCGCCCAGCTGCTCTTCGATGCGCAGTAGCTGGTTGTACTTGGCCACGCGGTCGCTGCGGGCGGGGGCGCCGGTCTTGATCTGGCCGCAGTTGGTGGCGACGGCAAGGTCGGCGATGGTGCTGTCCTCGGTCTCGCCGCTGCGGTGGCTCATCACGCTGGTGTAGGCGTGGCGGGTGGCCAGGTCGACGGTGTCGAGCGTCTCGGTGAGAGTGCCGATCTGGTTGACCTTGATGAGCACGCTATTGGCGACCTTGCGCTCGATGCCCATCTGCAGGCGGGCGACATTGGTGACGAACAGATCGTCGCCGACCAGCTGCACCTTGCTGCCGACGGCTTGGGTGAGCGCTTCCCAACCGTCCCAGTCGTCTTCGTGCATGCCGTCCTCCAGGCTGACGATTGGGTAGGTGTCCACCAGGCGGGTCCAGTACGCAACCATCTCGGTGGGGGAGAGGACTTTGCCCTCGCCGGTCAGGTGGTAGGCGCCGTCCCTGTAGAGCTCGCTCATGGCCGGGTCCATGGCGATGGCGATCTCGGTACCGGGTGCGTAGCCGGCCTTCTCGATGGCCTCGACGAGGATTTTGATCGCGTCTTCGTTGCTGGCCAGGTTGGGGGCGAAGCCACCCTCGTCGCCAACGGCGGTGGACAGGCCGCGGTCGTGCAGCACCTTCTTCAGCGTGTGGTAGGTCTCAGTGCCCCAGCGCAGCGCCTCGCGAAAGCTGGGTGCACCCACTGGCATGATCATGAATTCCTGCATGTCGATGCTGTTGTCGGCGTGCACGCCACCGTTGACCACGTTCATCATCGGTACCGGCAGGACGTGCGCGTTGGGCCCACCCAGGTAGCGGTAGAGCGGCAATTGCAGGTCGTCGGCTGCGGCACGGGCGACAGCCAGGCTGGTACCGAGAATGGCGTTGGCGCCCAAGCGAGCTTTGTTGTCGGTGCCATCGAGCGCGATGAGTTCGGTGTCGATGTAGCGCTGCTCGAAGACCTCGATGCCTTCCAGCAGTTCGGCGATTTCACCGTTGACATAGCCGACCGCGGTTGCAACGCCCTTACCGCCGTAACGGCTGCCCCCGTCGCGCAGCTCGACGGCCTCGTGCTCGCCAGTGGATGCGCCGGAGGGGACCGCGGCGCGCCCGCTGGCCCCACTCTCCAGTACCACCTCAACCTCCACAGTCGGGTTTCCCCGCGAGTCAAGGATTTCCCGGCCGATCACACTGACGATGTCACTCATGCCCCCTACGGTACCGAAGCCAGAACGCAGCCGTGATCTATGGCCGAAGCGGCGTTGGTCGGTCGGAATCCACACCCAGTGTGGAT
>JAYUCY010000134.1:0-34918 GCA_043740085.1 Ilumatobacteraceae bacterium | reverse complement strand
TCGTTTGGAACCCGCTGTGGATCTCGGGCGTGATGGTGGTGTACGGGCTGGCGGTCAATGCCCCGTTCATCGCCATCCAGCGTTACAACCGGCTGCGGGTGTCGCGTGTGCTCACGCGTCGCGCCTCCCGGCGAGCGGCCTCGGCGCGTCGGGCCTCTGACACTACGGGGAACAACATCCCGTAGGGCTCGCCACCCAGGGTGTGATGGATCTGGTGCGAGTCGCGCATCCACACGAAGTACCGCCAGTCGCGCACGTTCACACCGACCCGCCGATGGATGTAGACCTCGTGCACGAACGCGTAGGAGAGACCGTACGCCGTCACGCCGCCCGCCGCCCAGAACAGCGGCGCAGAACCCAGTACCGAGGCAGCCAAGAACATGGCGAACCCGACCACCGAGAACACGACAGGGAACAAGTCGTTCGCCTCAAGACGTGTGGTCGACGGCGAGTGGTGGCTGCGGTGCCACACCATCCCCGGGCCGTGCATCACCCAGCGGTGGGTCGCATAGCTCACACCCTCCATGGCCACGAACGCGAGGAGGCCGATGGTGATCAGCATGACGAATCTCATGACGACCGCGCCGTGTCGGCGGCCGAGGGTGCCGACCGGTCCCACAACAGGATCACCATCGTCAATAACGCGAAGGCGAAGGCGTACTCCTCGATGAGAATGTCCCACACCGGGCGGATGCCGCTGGTGTTGGCATCGTTGTAGATGACGATCGGGGCCGAGAGCTTCG
Source organism: Ilumatobacteraceae bacterium (assembly GCA_043740085.1). Lineage (GTDB taxonomy): Bacteria > Actinomycetota > Acidimicrobiia > Acidimicrobiales > Ilumatobacteraceae > UBA668. Next base: position 34,175 of record JAYUCY010000134.1, on the reverse strand, counting down.
TCAGCCAGCCGTCGACTGCGATCATGAACCCGACCACGATGACCATCGACACCCAGTAGGCGCGGCTGCGGAAGATGTCGGATCGGAAGTGGACGAGCTCGAGCGCGACGACCACGATTGCCGCCGACACTGCAAGGACCGGATAGATCGGCATCAGCGTGCCCGTACCCAACGCTGTAGTGGCGTGGTGCCTGCCAGCATGTTGCGCACGGCCTCCAGGGTCAACAACGCGCAGACCGGGACGGCCACGAAGAACAGGACCTCCTCGACCGCCATTCCACCCGGGAAGTTCCACCCGATCGTGTACCGCCGGTTGAAACCCCAATCGCCACGGCTCGTCGCCCATACGTCCCACGCCAGGAAGAACAACGCGACGGGCAGGACCGAGCGGACGAGGCGACGCGGCCGGCGCCACACACGAGCTCCGAACACGAACTCCAATGGCAGGGTGAGCGCCAAGCAAGCGATCATCAGGGCCACATACTGCAGGCGGTCCAACACCCCTCCATTCGTCGCTCAGACACCACAAACTTGTCGCCGATTCTACCGTGACAGCGGCTCGTTGTCGTCGGCGATCGCGATCGCCGCCCCTGTCAACGGCTGCTACGAACGCACGGAGAGACGAGCGCTCAAGCCGAGTTGGGTGTCTGCGCGGACGCGCGACCGCCGAGAACTTGCAGCTACTTATCGCAAATTGTTAGGGTTACCTAACTATGAGGACCTCATCACGAACTTTCCTGTCTGCAACCGTGCTGATCGGCGCCCTGGTCACCGCTGCGTGCGGTGACGACACCGCAGTGCCAGTGGAGGGAGGTGAACAGATCGTCACCGTCTACACCGGTCGCCACTACGGCATCGAAGCGGTGTTCGACGAGTTCACCGCAGCAACGGGCATCGAGGTCCGCTTCACGACCGGGAAAGACCCCGAACTGCGCGAGCGTCTTCTCGCTGAAGGCGCAAACACCCCTGCCGACGTGCTGATGACCGCAGACGCCGCCAACGTCGAGCTCGCCGCCGCTGCCGGAATGCTGGCCCCGGTTGCGAGCGAAACGCTCAACACGGCGATCCCTGTCGAGCTGCGCAGCCCGGATGGCAAGTGGTTCGCGCTCAGCCGCCGGGCGCGGGTCATCATCTCCAGCACCGAACGGGTTGACTCGCCGCCGACGACCTACGCCGCCGTTGGCGATCCGGCATGGAAGGGAAAACTGTGCCTGCGCCCGAGCACGCACCCCTATACGCAGTCCTTGGTGGCGAGCCTCATCGCTGGTGAGGGCGAAGCAGCCGCCGAGGCCATGGTGTCGTCGTGGGTCGACAACGACCCGCTGTTCATCGACAGCGACACCGACATCTACAAGGCGATCGCCGCCGGTGAGTGCGACGTCGCCATCGCCAACAGCTACTACCTGGGTCGGTTGCAGACCGAGGACCCGGCCTTCCCAGTTGCCATCACGTGGCCGGACCAGGACGGACGTGGCGCCCATGTAAACGTCAGCACGGCAGGCATCACAGCGAACGCACCGAACCCGACGGGTGCGCTGCGGTTGCTCGAATGGTTGGCCACCGACGGGCAGAGGATGTTCAGCGACGCGAACTTCGAGTACCCGGCTGATCCGTCGGTCGAGCCCGCGGAGATCGTCGCAGCCTGGGGCCCGTTCACAGGTGACACCGCCGTGATCGTCCGTCTCGGCGAGTTTCAGCCTGCGGCGGTGTCCCTGCTGAGCCGCGTCGGCTACGAATGACCGTCGCGTGGCGGCCGGGGCGCGGCCTCGGATGGGCGCTGCTCGTCGTTGTCTCGGTCCTGATGGCCGCCCCTGTCGCAGTGATCCTGTGGTCGATCACCGACCCGAGCAGCGAGGTGTGGCGAGAGCTGTGGCAGACGCGCCTGCCCGGCATGATCGTCGACACTGTCACGCTCGTCACGCTTGTTGTCACCGGCACGGTGATCGTCGGGACTGGCCTTGCCTGGCTGGTCACCGCCCATGAGTTCGGCGGTCGCCGCCTGCTGAGCTGGTTGCTGATGACGCCCATCGCGATTCCCGGCTACGTGCTCGGGTTCGTGTGGCTGGACACCCTTCAGGGGCCGCTCGGCGCCCGGGCGGTGCGCAGCATCTGGCTGTGCGCTGCGGTGCTGATCGCCTCGCTCTACCCGTACGTCTATGTGTTCGCCTGGTCCGCGTTTCGCGAGCAATCGCCGCGCACCGTCGACGTCGCCCGGTCGCTCGGGTGCTCGCCGTTCGCCACTTGGTGGCGTGTCGTCGTCCCCATGGCACGACCGTCGATCGCTGCCGGTGCTGCGCTCGTTGCGATGGAGGTGCTCACCGACGTCGGTACGGTCCGTCTGTTCAACGTCTCGACGATCGCCGATGGTGTCCTGCGCGTCTGGTTCGGCACCGGTGATCGTGACGCCGCCGCCGAGCTCGCCGTGCTCCTCGTCGTTGCCGCGGTGAGCCTGATCCTCGTCGAACGGGCCCTGCGCGGCCGAGCGCGTTACACCCAGGCCGGCGCTCGCGGCGCGCCGGCCGCCCGCGCCGTCACGGGCATGCAGGCAGCAGTGGTCAACGTCGTGGGATGGGGCGTGCTGTGCATTGCGGTCGCTGTGCCCGTCGTGCGGCTCGTTCGGTGGGCACTGCGGGCGCAGCACCTTGGCCAGACCGAGACCATCTCTGGTGACCTCGGGTTTCACGTCGTGTCATCACTGAAGGTCGCCGGCTTCGCGACCATCGCCTGTCTCGTCATCGGCACGGCGTTGGTGTTCATCGCACGCGAACGCGGCCGGTGGGGCGCAGCGCTCGGCCGCCTCGCGAGCCTCGGCTACGCCGTGCCCGGGCCGGTCGTCGCGATCGGCGTCATCATTACCCTCGCTGCGGTCGACCGCCAGGAATGGTGGTCGGGTGATGTGTTGCTGGTCGGCTCGCTGGCCGGCCTCGTGTACGCCATGGTCGTTCGGTTCCTCGCCGTCGCGCACCAGGGCATCGGTGCAAGCGTCGGCAAGGTGTCGCCAAGCGCCGTCGCTTCGGCTCGCACGCTGGGGGCCGGCCGGCTGCGCGTCGCCACCCGGATCGAGCTGCCGCTCGCCCGCGCCGGTGTCATCGCTGCTGCGACACTTGTCGCGATCGACTCGTTGAAAGAACTCCCGGTCACCCTGTTGTTGCGCCCGTTCGGGGTCGAGCCGCTACCTGTGTGGGTCTGGCAGGCGACCTCGGAAAGCTTGTGGGTGCAGGCATCGGTGCCGTCGCTGATGATCGTCGCGATCGGCATGCCACTCGTCGCCGCGCTGTTGTGGTCGGTCGAACGCGGCGCCGAGGTGGTGTCGTGACCGCTGCTGTCGGCCTCGTCTCGGTGACTCGCCGCATCGGCGCACGCCCTGTCGTCGACGATGTCACGCTCGAAGTGCGCGAGCGCGAGCTGCTCACACTCGTCGGCCCCAGTGGGTGCGGCAAGTCGACATTGCTGCGGTTGATCGCCGGGCTCGACCGGCCGACCAGCGGCACGATCACTCTCGGCGGGCCCGACGTCACCGATGTCGCTCCCGAACGCCGGCGTATCGGGCTGGTGTTCCAAGAGCACGCCCTGTTCCCGCACCTGACGGTCGGCCGCAACGTTGCGTTCGGTCTGCGACGCTTGGACAGGCGTCGCCGCGCCGAACGGATCGAGGAGATGCTCGAGCTCGTTCGCCTACCCGGCACCTCGCAGCGCTATCCGCACGAGCTCTCCGGCGGCGAGCAGCAACGGGTCGCGCTGGCTCGAGCGTTGGCCCCCGATCCGGCTGCCGTGCTGCTCGACGAGCCCTTTGCCAACCTCGACGCGTCGCTGCGCGACGAACTGCGCGCCGACGTCGTCGCCGCGCTGCGCGAGCGTGGTGCGACGGCGCTGCTGGTGACCCACGACCGTGACGAAGCGCTCGCGCTCGGCGACCGCGTCGCGGTCATGCGTGATGGCGTCATCGTGCAGGTGGACCGCCCCGAGGTGGTGTGGTCCGTGCCGAACGACGAGTTCGTGGCCGGGTTCCTCGGGCCCATGTCGCTGCTGCCGTCCGGCGCCGGCCAGTTCGAGATCGTCCGACCGCACCACTTCGACCTTGTCGGCGGCGGCGACGACCGAGTTCTGGAGCGCGAGTTCCGTGGCGCGGTGTGGCGCCACACGATCGTTCGCGCGGACGGCACGAAGCTGATCGTGGATGCCGAGCCGGGTCGGGATCTCGAGGTCGGTGCAACGTGTGCGGTGACCGTCCGTCCCGGCTACCTGCCCGCCCGGCTGACCCGACCCTGAGAGCGGTGCTTGGCAAGTGGTCGGCCGGGCGACATGATTCGCCACATGACCCTTGGCTTCTCCTCCGCCACCGACTGACGGATCAGGCGGTGGCGATCATGCCGCCGCGGGCACCCTCGACGTAGCCGTCGGCCGAAGTCCAGGTGACGGTGCCGTTGACGACGACGGTGTCGATGCCCACGGAGTGGCGAATCCAGCGCGTGCCGCCGCCGGGGAAGTCGTCGGAGGCAATTTCTGGCCCGCGATCGATGGTGTCCGGATTGAACACCACGACGTCGGCGGCGAAGCCTTCGCGCAACAAACCACGACCCTCGATGCCCCAGATTGTGCACACATCGGAGGTGACCTTCTTGACAGCCTCCTCCAAGCGCAAGGCACCCGTGCCACGGACGTACTGCGACATCAGGAACCCGATGTCGCCATAGGTGGAGAACGACCCCACGTGCGCCCCGGCATCGCTGGCGCCGATGTGCACATTGGGGTGGGCGAGCAGGCCACCGACCGCCTCGGTGTCGACATGGCCGATGTTGGCCCGCATGAACCAGGTGCGCAGGTCTTCCTCGACTGCGAGGTCGAGCAGTGCCTCGGCCGGCGTAGTGCCGCGCTCCGCCGCTGCCTCGCCAACAGTGCGACCGACCAGGTGGCGGTTCTTGTCGAGTGCGACATCACGGATGATGAAGTTGGCCGCGTTGAGTGTGGAGCCCGGCGCCGCGCTCAACGCATCGAGCCCGGCGATGAGCATCGCGCGAGTCTCTGGGTCGTCGAGCGCGGCAAGCTTTTCCTGCCGGGTTGGCAACGACAGGACCGGCCACCAGCCAGGGATGAGCAGAAACATGATGCTGCGCTCATCGAGGGTCCAGCTGATGTCGATGGGCCTGGTCTGGACCTGCGGCCAGACGCGGGCACCGTCGGCGACCTCGCGTTCGACTGCGGCCATCACCGCCGAGGTGGCGTTGGGTGTGCCGGCGTTGTGGAACAACGGCGAAAGGGTGGTGGGAATACCGAACTTGCGCGAGAGATCGCCGAGCATCTCCACCCTCGACACGGTGAGATCGGCGTCGAAGAACTCGTGCACGATCTGCAGCATCCGGCCGCACTCACCGAGCACCGCGCACAGCGCTTCCAGTTCGCTGTGATCGCCCCAGCGGCACGGCACCGGCTGCATGTCCTCTTCGATGTCGACGAAACTGGTGGACATGCCGACGGCGCCGGCATCGAGACATCCGCGCAGGATGTCGCACATCGTCGAGACTTCCTCGGCGGTCGCCGGCCGACGGATGTCGTCGCCCAACACGTAGAGACGAATCACCGAGTGGCCGACAAGTGGTGCGACGTTGACCGCCATGTCCGATGCCATGGTCGCCATCAGGCCTTCGAACGACTCGCCCCATCGCCAGTCGACACCGCTGTCGAACGCTGCGGCCGGCATCTCCTCGATGAGGCGGAACATGCGCGAAAACCGATCGCGATGGGACGTACGCACCGGCGCCATGCTGAGCGAGCAGTTGCCGGTGACAACCGTGGTGATGCCGTGCTCGAGTGCCGGGTACACGAACGGATCGAACAGCAACTGCGCGTCGAGATGGGTGTGAGGATCGCAGAAACCGGGTGCGACCACCATGCCGGTGGCGTCGATGATGCGATCGCCGACGGTGAGCGGACGACCGACGCTGACGATGCGGCCCTCGTGAACGCCGACGTCACCGCGGTATCCGGGCAAACCGGTGCCGTCGACGATTGTTCCGTTGCGAATGATGAGATCCATCAGAGTGCTCCTTCGGAGGCAGGTTCTTGTTCGAGGTTATTGATCGGCGCAGGATGCGGCAGCAGCAGGACGGTCCAAGGTTTACCGAGCAGATCGTCGAGGCTGGTGACGCCGAGAGCGTCGAGCGCGGGACCGACAGCCTCGTACGGCAGAGCCATCGGTCGTTCGGCGCCGTTGGAGTACCGCACCACGATCGCCACTTCCGCCAACCCGTCGTGACCGGGCACCATCGACGCCAGGACGATGACCGGTTCGCTGTGAGCGGTCATGGCCTCGGTGGCTCCAGATAGACGATGTCGGTACCGAGCAATTGGCTGCTCTCGCCGACAGGGCCGCGTCGAAGCGCGAGATGCAGGTTCCATGACAGCAATCGCTGCGCCGCCTGGGGGTCGGCGGGCATGAGGCGCGCGGCGACCGCCGCAAGGGTGTCGCCGTGTTCGGCGAAGACGAAGTTGCGTCGCTCGTTGGATATGCCGCGAACCTACTGGCCGGTTCGCATCTGAATCGGACCGAAGCGCCGTGTATAGCTTGCGCGCCTTGCGTCGATGGTCAGCCGTCGTCTTCGTCGCTTGGGTTGGTGTCGCTCGGGTTGGTTTCGATCGAGTTGTCGGCGGGCATGTCGTCGTCGACGTCGCCTTCGGTGCTGGCGCAGCCGGTGAAGATGGTGATGGCGAGAAGTGCGCCAGCGAGTGTCAAGGGTCGGCTCATTGTCTGCTCGATTCGTGTGTGGCGAGTGGGGCGGTGGGGATGCCGGCGATGGGAACTGCGGGATCGTTGGCTCTTTGCTGGAGGTGATCCGCGTTTGAACAGCGTGAAGGCGATGATGAGGACGGCGACTGCTGAGGTGAAGATGAGGGCGTCGAGGGGTTCTTCGAGGCTGAGGAGCTGTTCGATGCCCTTGACGCCGACGTAGATGATCAGGACGTCGACGATTGTTTTCTTGAGGTCGTCGAGTGATCGTGCCTTGAGCCACGCAGGGACGTCGAGTGGGCCGATGAAGAGCTCGTAGAGGCCGATGACGACAATGAGTTGGACGATCGCGAGGAGATATGTGTCGATGACTTCGAGCAGGTCGACGACGTCGAGGTCGTCGTTCCAGCCACTGTTCAAACGAGTGTTGACAAGACTGATGGTGCTGGTGATCGACCAGGCAAACGTGAGCAGGGTGGTGACTGTGAGGCCGGCGATAGCGATCAGTGCGAGGTAGCGGACCCTGCCAAGAAGTTGTTTCATCGGGGCCCGGTCGGTGGCAACCGGCTGGGCGATGGTGTCCGTTGATCAGAAGTCGAAGATGTCACCGAGGAGTCCTCCTCTCTTCTTCTTACCCATTGGCCGTCCGTCGCTCGTGGTGCCTGGTTGGTACCGCCGCCGGTCATCGTCGTCGTCGAAGTCGTCGTCGCGGCGGGGTTGTGCAGGTGCAGGCAAAGGTGCGCGCGGTGCGGGTTGGGCGGCCTGGATTGGGGTTGCGCGTTCGATGATCTTGTCGAGTTCACCGCGGTCGAGCCAGACGCCGCGGCAGTCGGGGCAGTAGTCGATCTCGATGCCGGTTCGGTCGGCCATGACGAGTGCGGTGGTGGGGCAGGCGGGACATTTCATTGGTGGTTCTCCTTGGTGCGGGTGCGTCGGATGAGTTTGCGCGCTTCCTCGATCCACAGGCCGGTGGAGGCGACGAGGGCGCAGATGGCCCAGTTGGCCAACGTGATCGAGGTGGTGTCGAAGAGCTGTTGCAGCGGTCCGAGGTGGGTGACGGCAATCTGCAGCGCGAGAACGGTGACAAGTGAGAGCCACAGCCACCGGTTGCGAAGGGTGTCGGTGTGGAACACGGTGCGGGTTTCGTCGCGACTGTTGAGCAAGTTGACGAATTGGTAGAGCACGAAGGTGTTGAATGCCATCGTCCCGGCCACTGTCGCCGCTCCGCCGGCGGCGTCGGGTCCTGGTGCCCAGTTGAGCACGGCGAGGGTTCCGACGGCCATGGTGACTGCGGACAGAGCGATGGCGTGCCAGCGTTGTCTGGTAAGGACGGCTTCGGTGCGCGGCCGGGGTCGTTGCTGCATGGTGTCGCGACTGGCGGGGTCGAGGCCGAGCGCCATCGCTGGTGGGCCGTCCATGACGATGTTGACCCACAGGATCGCGATGGCGGTGAATGGTTTGCCATCGGCGATACCGAGCAGTGCGGCGAGGAGAAACAGGGTCGCGAATCCGAGGGTGGTGGAGAGTTGAAAGCGGACGAACTTGACGATGTTGGCGTAAATCGCCCGGCCTTCGCGAACGGCGCCGACGATGGTTGCGAAGTTGTCATCGGTGAGGACCATCGTCGCCGCTTGCTTGGTGACTTCGGTGCCGGTGATCCCCATTGCGATGCCGATGTCGGCCTTCTTCAGGGCGGGTGCGTCGTTGACCCCGTCGCCCGTCATCGCAACGACGTTGCCACGGGTTTGGAGGGCGGCGACGAGGCGGATCTTGTGTTCGGGTGCGACCCGTGCGAACACGACGGTCCCGTCGATCACCGAGTCGAGTTGTTCGTCATTGAGTAGGTCGAGCTCGGCGCCGGTCATTACATTGCCGTGGAGGCCGAGTCGGCGGGCGATGGATGCTGCGGTGGCGGCGTGGTCGCCGGTGATCATCTTGACGGCGATCCCGGCCTCGCGGGCTTCGAGAATTGCTTGGCGGGCTTCGGGGCGGGGCGGGTCGACGATCCCGACGAGCGCAACCAGGGTGAGGTCGTTGACGAGGTCGGTCAGGTCTCGGTCGGCGTCAGCGTCGAAACCGGCGACGTCGAGGTGGCGTTCGGCGATGGCCAGGACGCGGAGGCCACGCCCGCCCATGTCGTCGATCAGGTCATCAACGACGCCAGCTACTGCTCCGATCGGCGTCGGTTGGCCGTCTGTGCCGATGGCGGTCGTGATCCGTGTGAGCAATACGTCGGGTGCGCCCTTGACGATCAATCGCACAACTTCGTTGCTGTCGGCCGCGAGTGCGTGGTGGGCGGTGACCATGTACTTGTTGGTCGAGTCGAACGGTAACTCGGCGAGTCGCGGGTGGTGGCCGCGGAGACCAGCGACGTCGCAGCCGCCTTTCGCGGCGAGCACCACGAGTGCTCCTTCGGTCGGGTCGCCGATCAGATGCCAGTCGTCGCGTTCGGCGCGGATGATGGCGTCGTTACACAACGCCATTGCGGTCAGTGCGGCCTCGGTCGCGACCGATTGGTCGTCGGGGAGTGTTTCGATAGTCCCGAGTGGTTGGTAGCCGTGGCCGGTGACGGAGTGGGTGCGCAGCTGGGTGACGAGCTCGACGGCGGTCATCTCGTTCAACGTCAAGGTGCCGGTTTTGTCAGAGCAGATCACGCTGGTGCAGCCGAGTGTCTCGATCGACGCCAATCGTTTGACGATCGCGTTCTGTTTGGCCATCTTCGATACACCAACCGCCAAGGTCACCACGGTCACGGCTGGCAGGCCCTCAGGGATCGCAGCGACGGCGAGCGCGACCGCAGTGAGCAGCACGTCGCTGATGGTTTGCCCACGAAACAACCCGATCACGGCCACGGCGGCGACGATCACCCCAGCGAGTGTGGCGAGGCTGTGCGCAAGTCCGTCGAGCTGCTGCTGCAGTGGGCTGCGTTCGGTGTCGGTGTCGCGCAGCAGGGTTGCGATCCGACCGATCTCCGTGGCCATCCCTGTCGCGGTGACGACTATCTCGAGTCGTCCGCGGGTGACGATGGTGTTCATGTGGGCCATGCATGACCGGTCGCCGATTGGAACTCGGTCGCGGTCGACTGGATCCACGTTCTTGACGGTGGGAACACTCTCGCCGGTGAGTACGGCCTCGTCGATCTCGACAGTGTTCGCGACGAGCAATCTGCCGTCGGCGGGGACTCGGTCGCCGGCTCGCAGCACGACGATGTCGCCCGGCACCAGTTCTATTGCCGCAACGATGTGGACCTGACTACCGCGGCGCACGCGCGCCTGGCTGATCAGCATCCGTTTCAGTGCTTCTAGCGACCGTTCTGCCCGGTTCTCCTGGACGAAGCCGATCACGGCGTTGACGACGACCACGAGCAGCACGATTGCGGGTGTCTTGAACTCCCTCGAGACCACGAACGCGAGCACTGCTGCGCCGAGCAGGATCAGGATCAACAAGTCTGTGAACTGGCCGAGGAAGCGCTTCCAGCCCGGAATGCGCACCGGATCGGCCAGCGCGTTCTCCCCCGTCTGGCTGCGCCGCCGCCTGACCTCAGCATCGCTGAGCCCGCTGGCAGACATGGTGCCCATTGCCTCCAGGACGGCCGCGCCGGTCATACGGTGCGGGCCAACGACGGCGGTGTTGTCGTGGGCGGAAAGGGAACTGATCACACTGGATCCTTCGGACGCAGGCGGATTGCGGGCCGAAGGTCTCTCCCGATCCACCTGTTGTGGACCTCTCGTTGCCGGGCCATGACGACCGTAATGACGACAACGTGATTTTGGGATACTCCCCTTCATCAACCACAATACACCGCTGTTGAGAACATGGCAACAGTTGCATGTTAATTCCGACGGTGGTATAGTCTTGGCTCTGAAGGGGAGTATCCCAACACGGAACTGCCGTCATCACGGACCGCCCATCGGTCTCGGCAGCCCGGCTCTGCGGAGTGGGAGAGACCTTCGATCGAACGCTCGGCGTTTATCGAAAGGTCCACCATGATGAGAGTCGCCTTTTCCCGGGCTGCGCCGGGGCGCGACCGCCAGCCGCAGTGATCGTCGCGGAACATCGAGCCTCTGAACATCCCACCCGAAAGGAACAGGCGTCATGAACAAAGCCATGCACACCGAACTTCAACATCAGCGCAGGTACCCGAGCATCACCGTGCTGATCAACACCATCCCCGGCACAGCGCTCACCCCTGGGAGCCGAACATGATCACCGAAAGTGCTGTGGCCGACGCCGACATTGCGAGCGACGGGAGCCCGAGTGACGTGCACACCATCGCGAGCAACCATGTCGATGGTGTGGGTCGCGACCCGTTTCTCGTCCGGGCATTCCTCGCCCATGCCGCCCAGTACGTCGGCATCGCGATGGTGGCGGGCAGCGTCGTGCACGCCAGCACGCTCGGTGGGAGCCCGATCAGGCACGGCGCTACTATCGTCGCCGGGTCCTTGGTCTACAGCATGAAATTTCTGATCGAGGCCGGTTTTCGCGTCGATCGCCGTCTCGCCAGGTATCTCGCCATCTCCACCGTCGTGTCCATCGGGACCGGGATGATGTCGGGCTCGGCGCAGCACTTCCTCGACGGTCCGCGAGCGGGATCTGTGCTCGCCAGTATCGGAGTCGTCGTCGCATACGTCAGCTTCTGCTTGCGCGAGGACCGTCGAGCGTTGAACCGGCGGAGCCTGACCGGGGCGTTGCTCGTCGGCGCCGTGCTCTTCGCCGCGTTGTGGTCGCTCGCCGGTGTGTTGTCCGGCTCCGGGGACCATCACTGAATCGGGGGAGGAACGCAGTCGGGCCCCCGTTGCGAAGGCGTGGGCCCGAGGCGATGCGGTTTTGCGGAGCCAGCAACCGGCTCGGGGATGTGGAAGTTGTACAGCTGTGCCAGGTCACGCAGGATTGGTCCGTTAGTCTCCGGACGTGGCCAGACAGCTCGCCGACAAACCCGCCACGGTCCCGTCGTGGACGTTCCTGACCAACCATGCGCACGTGCTGGTCTGCATCGCCCAAGACCCTGAGGTGCGCCTGGCCGAGATCGCCCGCCTCGTCGGCGTTGGTGAACGGGCCGTGCACAGCATCGTGCAGGATCTCGTCGATGCCGGTTACGTGCTGCGCACGAGGAGCGGGAGCCACAACGTGTACGAGGTTCGCCTCGACCGGCCGTTGCGGCACCCGCTCGAAGCCGGTCATCAGATCATCGAAGTGTTCGGTCCCCTCACCTCGACCGATCCCTCGTCATCTGGAGCCGAGCGGACCCTGGATGAGTGACGTGGGTGAGCCCGCGGCTCAAGATCGCCGCGCTGTGGACCTCCGTGCGTGTATCGGAGCGATCACGGCAGCTCGATCGGGTTCAGCCCGAGTGGGCGGCCGCGTGGGCGTTGGTGACAAGTGGCCGCAACGGTGTCGCTGTCAGCCAGGTTGCGATGCGCCGCAGGAGTGGAACGATCACGAACCATCCAGCGGTGGAGACGAGACCACCCAGCGCGAGCCCTGCGAGGACATCGCCGGGATAGTGGGCGCCGACGTAGACACGGGTGAATGCCATCAACATCGCGAGGGCGGTAGCGATGATGCCCCATCGCCGATTGGCGAACAGCAGCCCGACCGCCACGGCGCCGGCAACGGTGGCGTGGTCGCTGGGGAACGAGAAGTCGGTTGTCCTGTCAACGAGGAGGTGGACGCGGGGCATTGTCTCGTATGGTCGGGCCCGATCGACAGCACCGCCGATGATCTGCCCGAGACCGAGCGCGACCAACGCCGCAAGGGCGGCCCAGACGCTTGCGGCGACGGCGGTGAGGTCGGCGTGATGCCGTCCTTCGACGTAGGCGACCAGCAGCAGCGCGGCGAACAACACGACGCCGTATCGCGCGTTCGCTGTGAAGAGGCCGTGTGCCCAGGTAGTCCGGTCGGCGAGTCGGTTGATCCAGCGAAAGATGCTGCTATCCATCAGTCGGCTCCAGTTGTTGTTGTTGTTGTTGGTGTGATCGATGCGGTCGCAGGGGCCAACCGATCGAGGATGCGCCGCTCGGCCGGCCATGCCTCGACGAGAACTTCAGGCGGGATGCGCCGCGCCGCGTACCTCAACGCTAAGGCGACAACGACGATGTCATCGAGTGGGCCAATGATCGGAAGGAACTCCGGGATGAGATCGATCGGCGACAACACCCACAGCCCGGCGATCGCCACTGCGACCTTGACCCGACGAGGGACTCGAGGGTCCTTGCGCAGCCTGCGTGCCGTGGTGACGCACGCCGGCAGCACCGTGGCGAGGTCCTTTGCCAGACCGGGCGGCAGCCGCTTGGCCAGCACGATCATCACAATCCAGGACACAGCGATCACGATCGCGGCGATGAGCAACCAGTGCAGCAACATGCACTACATGACTGTAACGACCGTTACCGGAGTTCCCGAGACGTCTTCTACTCCGTCGACGCGGGCCAGATCCAGACCGACTCGACTCCTGAACCGCAACCTCACCTGACGGTCGATCCGATTCTGCCTCCCGGAGCCTTCACCTGGTCCCACCTCCACTACAACACCGCAATCACCATTCACCAAAGGAGCAATCGATGGCTGGAGTCGCAATCATCACGGAAGCCTGCATCACGGTCAAAGACCGCGCGTGTGTCGACGTGTGTCCCGTGCAATGCATCTATGAGTACAACCCGTCCACCGGTCGGCTCCAGTCCGAGCAGCAGGCTGGCAGCGGGGTCGTGGAGAATGAACACGCCCCGAATGCCGACGCGATCGCCGTTTTCGGCGACAGCATTTTGTACGTCAACCTCGATGAATGCACGTCGTGCACAGCGTGCTACCAACCCGACGTCTGCCCAGTCGGAGCGATCTACTCGGAAGAGCATGTCCCCGACGGAACCGAAGCGATCAAATACAACGCGACCGACCCGAATAAAGGGCACGACCACACATTCTTCGTCGCGCACAGCCGCGCCGTGTTCGCAGACTGAATCCACGTCAACGTCGCTCTCCGCCGAGGGCATCGTCCGTATGCCGGCTGGCCTCGTCGATGGTTTGACCGGAGCTTAGGCTGACGTGTGCTTTCCGATCAGCCTGATCACGTCGCCCTGACGCTTGGCGACTACCTGCAGAAGATCCTCACGGCTCGGGTGTACGACGTCGCTGTCGAGACTCCTCTTGATGTCGCCCCTGGCCTCTCGGCAAGAATCGGCAACACGGTGCTCCTCAAGCGTGAGGATGCGCAACCTGTCTTCAGTTTCAAATTGCGCGGCGCCTACAACAAGATGGTCAATCTCACCGTCGACCAGCGCGCTCGTGGCGTCATCTGCGCATCGGCTGGCAACCACGCGCAGGGTGTCGCGATGAGCGCCGCCAAGCTCGGGTGTGCGGCCACCGTGGTCATGCCGGTCACCACGCCGCAGGTGAAGGTTGATGCGGTGCGCTCGCTCGGTGCCGAGGTCGTCCTGTTCGGCGACAGCTACTCCGACGCATACACGCACGCCGCGAAGTTGCAGGGCGAGCGCGGGCTCACGTTCGTGCATCCGTTCGACGACCCGGACGTGATCGCCGGCCAAGGCACGATCGCAATGGAGATTCTGCGCCAACACCAGAGCGATCTCGACGCCGTGTTCGTCGCCGTCGGCGGTGGTGGATTGATCTCCGGCATCGCCGCCTACATCAAGGCCGTCCGACCGGATATCAAGGTGATCGGGGTGCAGATCGACGACTCTGATGCAATGATGCAATCTCTTGCGGCCGGGCATCGTGTGCAGCTCGACGACGTCGGACTTTTCTGCGATGGCACGGCCGTCAAGCTGGTTGGCGAAGAGACATTCCGAATCGTCAGTCAACACGTGGACGACTTCGTGGTGGTCGACACCGACGCGGTGTGTGCCGCGATCAAGGATGTGTTTCAGGACACTCGCAGCATCCTGGAGCCGGCGGGCGCGCTCGGCCTTGCGGGTCTCAAGCAATATGCGGAGGATCACGGCTGGACGGGTCGTTCCCTGGTCGCCATCACATGCGGCGCCAACATGAACTTCGACCGCCTACGCTTCGTCGCAGAGCGTTCCGAGGAACGCGAAGCGCTCTTCGCGGTGACCATTCCCGAGCAGCTGGGCAGCTTCCGACGGTTCTCCGAACTGGTCGGCGCACGGTCAGTCACCGAGTTCAACTACCGCATCTCCGACCGCGACCAAGCTCATGTTTTCGTCGGCATTTCGGCCGCGGACCGCGACGAGTCCGGCGCCATCGCGGCCGAGTTCGCCCTGCACGGATTCGCGACCATCGACCTCACTCACAACGACCTCGCCAAGGAGCACGTCCGCCATATGGTGGGCGGTCGTAGCGAGCTGGCGCACGACGAGCGCCTCTTTCGTTTCGTGTTCCCTGAACGACCCGGTGCGCTGATGCGGTTCCTGTCGACAATGCATCCCGACTGGAACATCAGCCTGTTCCACTACCGCAACCAGGGCGCCGACGACGGGCGGGTGCTCGTTGGGCTGCAGGTACCGGCCGATGACGACGTCGCCCTGCAAGGCTTCCTCGAGACGCTTGCGTACCCCTATACGGAAGAGACCGCGAACCCCGTCTACCGTCTGTTCCTCAGCTAGTTCCCGAGGGTTTCGGTGACCTGGGGCGGTGTTGGAACCCTCGGTAATGGGGTTTGACGTGGCCGCTGGGACGGGGCAGGCTCTCGACATGACCAGCTTGCCGCCGGTCGACAAAGTAATCGCGCACACCAACACGTACTGGACGTGGCAGGGCGGCCCTGGTCGAGTTGCCGACGTGGTCGGTACTGCCGACGTCACCTTCGCGGCGGCCGGGGCCAAGGCCTAGCCGCGACAACCAATCGCGCACTCGGCTGCCTACGATGGTGGTTACTCGTCAGGCGGACTTGAACGTCGGCAAACAAGAGAGCGAGGGCCGTCTATGAGCCCCGGCACTGTGCAACCCAGCCCCTGGGTGTTGGCGTCAGAACCGACAAGTCTCGGCGACCCGACCAGCATGATCACGCTGGTCGACGGGCAAACCTTCTGCCTCAGCGGGCGCTCGGGCGACTTCAGCAGCAACCCCACTCACGGGGTGTTCTTTGCGGACATGCGCGTGCTCAGCCAGGCCCGCCTGCTGGTCAGCGGGTCGCATGTCGAGTCGCTGGCGGTCACACTCACCGACGCCAGCAGTGCCACGTTCGTCGGTCGCTCGCAGCCTGCCTCGCCATCCGAACCGCGGCTGCTGGTCGTTCGTCGCCGCACCCTCGGGTCGGTGTGGCAGGAGCACATCGAGGTGCGCAATACCGGCGCCGAGCCCGTCTCGGCTGTCGTCGAGATGGAAGTGGCTGCCGACTTCGCCGATGTGTTCTCGGTGAAGGAAGGCCGTGCCGAGATGGAAGGCGAGCACTCGCTGGAAGTCGAACGTCACGGCCTGCTGTTCGGCTGGCGGATGGGCGACGTACATCGCGCTACGAGATTGACGATCGACGGTGTTGACGCGGAGATCTCGCCACGCGGTTTCAGGTGGACGGTGCATCTCGACCGGCATGAGGTGTGCACGGTGAAGTTCGACCTCACGGTCGCTCTCGGTGGACGCTGGATTGAGCGCCGCGACCATCACCCCAGCCTCCCGAACGCGACCGCGCGCAATCGCCACTGGCTGGCCTCGGTGCCCAAGCTGCGCACCCTCGATCGCAAACTGGGCGCCGCCTACGACCGGTCCATCGCCGATATCGGCGCGCTGCGGCTGCACGATCCCACTGGCCATCATCGTCCGGTCATCGCCGCCGGCGCCCCCTGGTACATGACGCTCTTCGGCCGCGACGCGCTGATCAGTGCGTATATGGCCTTGCCCATCGACCCGTCGCTCGCGCTCGGCGTGTTACAGGCGCTGGCCGAGCTGCAAGGCACCGTTGTCGACAACGCGACCGAGGAGGAGCCGGGCCGCATCATGCACGAGACTCGCTACCTCGGCGTCGACGCGCCAACCCTCACCGGCGGCAGCACGTACTACGGCTCCGTCGATGCGACACCGCTGTTCGTCGTCCTGCTCGGCGAGCTGTCGCGCTGGGGTCTGCCCGAGGAAGTGCTGCTGGAACTGTTGCCACATGCAGACCGTGCGCTCGCGTGGATGCGCGACTTCGGTGACAGTGACGGCGACGGCTACCTGGAGTACCAGACCACCTCCGAGCGCGGCCTGGTGAATCAAGGGTGGAAGGACTCGGGCGACGGCATCCGCTACCACGACGGTCGCATCGCGGACGCCCCGCTCGCGCTGTGCGAAGTGCAGGGTTACGCGTACGCCGCGTATAGGGCGCGGGCGGCGATCGCCGAGCGGTTGGGCCGCGCCGATGAAGCGACTGAGTACGTGCAGGCCGCCGACCAACTGAAGGAGCGTTTCAACCGCGACTTCTGGCTCACCGAACGCGGTTGGTTTGCAGTAGCGCTCGGGCCGCACAAGGAGCCGGTCGACTCGCTGGCCTCCAACATGGGCCACTGTTTGTGGAGCGGCATCGTCGCCGACGAGCACGCAGCCGAGGTGGCGAAGCACTTGATGTCACCGGCGATGTGGAGCGGCTGGGGCATCCGCACACTGGCCAGCGACGAGGTCGCCTACGACCCGATGAGCTATCACTGCGGCACGGTGTGGCCGCACGACGGAGCGCTGTGTGCGGCCGGGTTGCGGGCGTACGGTTTCGGGGCCGACGCGCTGACCGTGGCTCGTGGTCTGTTCGCTGCCTCCGATGCGTGGGACGGACGCCTTCCCGAACTCTTCAGTGGGCTCGACGAGGCCGACGTGGGCATGCCCATTCCGTTCCCAACGTCGTGCTCGCCACAGGCTTGGGCTGCCGCAACACCATTCCTGCTGCTGCGCACGATGTTGGGCATCGAGCCCGACCCGGTCGCCGGGCTGACCATCGATCCGCTACCCGGAGCTATCGATGACGACCTGTTCTTCATCGGCGTTCGTCGGATGGACCGTCGCTTCGATATTCGCGTCGACAATGGCCATCCCACCATCACGGCCTGGCCCGAGGGGCGGCTTTCCTAGCGCGAGCTCTTTGGCAGATGCGTGTGCAACGCTTCCGCGACACCAAGCCCGGCAGCGCCGGACGTGAGCGGTATGCCCGCCGTGCGCACAGCCTCGTCGGCGTTGGCCACACCGACGGCAATGGACGCAATGGCGAACATCGGGAGGTCGTTGGCCGCATCGCCGATCGCGATGACCCGTCGCTGCTCCAGACCCAGGCTGGCAAGTGCGGCACGCAAGCCGGTGCCCTTGTCGCAGCCGGCGGGCGCCAGCGCAACCGAGCCCTTGTTGACAACCAGGTGGCGCTGACTGCCCACTGACAGGCGGGCGGTTTCCACTGCGGCGAGCCAGGCGACCGGAGCGCCGACCACCACGTGCCCCACATCGAGATCCGGCACCCCCGCTTCCCGTAGCGCGGCGAGCAGAGCTTGCTCGACCGGTTCGGCAAGCAACGTCAGTTCGCCGCTCGCCACGTTCACCATCACTCCACCTTCCTCGCACACGATGCAGTCACACAACGCGACGATGGTCGGCACCACCGACAGCAAACTTTCCCAGCGGCGGCCGGTCACGATGATGATCGTGTGGCCATCGGCACGCGCCTGGCGAACCGCGTCGGTTGCGGCCGCCGCCACTGACTCGCCGTCGAAGAGCGTGCCGTCCACATCCAGCGCGATCACCATCTGTTCCATACCGCTGTCCTATCTGGTGGGGCCAGATATGTCCCGTCATGCGCCCATTTGGGTACCGTTGCGCTGTGAGCACTGACCTGCAAGTTGGACAGCCATGAGGGCGCTCGTGGTCACCGCCAATCGCTTGCCGGTGGAGGTATCCGCCAGCGGCGAGGTCACCGCCAGCCCTGGCGGACTGGCTTCCGCATTGTCGACGGTCGCTACGGAAGGTTCCAGCTGGGTTGGCTGGGCCGGTCCGGGTGCTGGTCGCCTTGCGCCGTTGTCGTTCGGCCACGCCCGCCTGCATCCGATTTCACTCTCGCCAGCTGAAGAGGCGCGCTACTACCAGGGCTTCTCCAACTCGGTGCTCTGGCCGCTCTTCCACGGGCGTCTGCGCCGCGAGGAAATGAACAGGTCGTGGTGGCGCACATACCGCAGTGTCAACGAACGGTTCGCGATCTCGATCGCGCGTACCGCACCGCCAAACGCCACCGTGTGGGTGCACGACTACCACTTGCTGCTGGTGCCGAAGTTGCTGCGCGCCCGCCGCCCGGATGTGCGCATTGGACTCTTCCTTCATATCCCATTTCCAAATGTGCAGCTGTTCTCGATGCTGCCGTGGCGACAGGAGGTGTTGGCGGGGATGCTCGGATCCGACCTCGTCGGCTTCCAGGTAGCCGAAGACGCGGCGAACTTCGTCAGCACCGTCGAGCGACTCTTGGAAATTCACGCCGATGGTCACCGACTGCGAGTCGGCTCGCGAACCGTGGAAGTGGATGCGTTCCCGATCTCGGTCGACTTCTCTCGGTGGGACGCGCTGGGCAATGACGCGGCCGATGCGGCGGCAGTGTTGCGCACCGAATTGGACGTCGAGTCGGTGTTCCTCGGGATCGACCGACTCGACTACACCAAGGGCATTACGCAGCGGCTGCGGGCGTTTGAAGAGCTGCTCGAAGAAGGTCGCATCCATGTCGAGCAGTGTGCGTTCGTACAGGTGGCAGTGCCCAGCCGATCCGATGTGCCCGCCTATCAAGACGAGCGAGATGAAGTTGAGGCGATCGTCGAGCGGATCAATACTCGCCACCGTCGCCTCAACGGCAACGGCCCGGTGCAGTACATCGAGGCGTCCTTCGATGACACCGGCTTGGCGGCGTGGTATCGGGCAGCCGACGCGCTGGTCGTCACCTCACTCGCCGATGGAATGAACCTCGTCGCCAAGGAGTTCGTCGCGGCCCGCGGCGATGGCGATGGGGTTGTGGTGCTCAGCGAGTTCGCTGGCGCAGCACAGGACCTCCCAGAGGCGCTCATCATCAACCCGTACGACATTGAGGCGATCAAGTCTGCGCTGCTGACCTCTCTCTCGCTACCCGACGATGAGCGACGGTCACGAATGGCCTCGATGCGCGACACGGTTCGCCGTCATGACGTGCACCACTGGGCGCAGCACTTCCTCGAGCGCCTGGACACTGTGCCGCGCGAGCGCCACCGTTTCTCGATGTGGAATCTGCCGGTGCTGTCGCGGCTGGCGGTTGCGCACAGGAGCGCGCACTGATGAGGATCGGACTGATTGCCCCGGCATGGCTGCCGATTCCTGCGCCCGCGTACGGCGGCACAGAGACGGTCGTTGACACCTTGGCTCGCGGCTTGCACGCCGCTGGTCACGAGGTGCTGCTTGTCTGCCATCCGGCTTCCACCTGCCCGGTGCCGCGTGCCTCGGTGGTACCCGCCGAGGACACTGTTCGAATGGGTCGGGCGTCGATCGAGCTCGAACACGCAATTGGCGCCTACCAGCTAGTGCAGGACTGCGACGTCGTGCATGACCACACCCTTGCGGGGCCGGTGTACTCGGCTCGTTTCCCCGAACTGGCGGTGGTCGCGACCAACCACATGCCGTTCACCCGCACAATGACCGCAATCTTTGGTGCCGCGGCGTCGCATGTCGGCCTCATTGCCATCTCCCATTCACACGCAGCATCTACCACCCTGCCCATTGCCGGCGTGGTGCACCATGGGGTTGACCTCACCGAGTTCCCCATCGGTTCTGGCGACGGCGGCTATGTCGCGGTTCTTTCCCGCATGACGCCGGAGAAGGGCGTGCATCGGGCCATTGCCATTGCGCGCGCGGCCGGAGTGCAACTGCGCATTGCGGCGAAGATGCGTGAACTGCACGAGCGCGAGTACTTCGACGAGTTCGTGCGACCGCACCTTGGTGACGACGTGATCTACCTCGGTGAGCTGGGTGCGGCAGACAAGCGTGAGCTACTCGGCGGCGCAGCGGCGCTCCTGAATCCAATTGGGTGGCCGGAGCCGTTTGGGATGGCAATGGTTGAGGCGCTGGCCTGTGGCACGCCCGTAATCGGGTGTCCGCAGGGTGCCGCACCCGAGATCGTGCTCGATGGCGTGACGGGCTTCCTCAGTGACGATGACGACGAGCTGGCAGCTCGCCTGCGTGAGGTACATCGCATCGACCGCGCTGCCTGCAGGCGGAGGGTGGCGGAGCACTTCTCCGCGGAGAGCATGGTCGCGGGCCACCTCCGTGTGTACGAACAACAACGGGCGGCTACCACCCACAGGCGGCCGCCGCAGTCGTTGACTGGTGATCGGTGTCGTTGATCGGTGTCGTTGGCCGGTGTCGTTGACCCACTTCTTGGCCGGGCTGGCAACCCTCGAGAAGTCGTAGTCGGAGACCAAAGCAGCGATTACGGGCGGTAGACGACGAAGACCTTGCGCAGCGTCTCGTGCACGGTCCACGTTCCCTGCCAGCCGAGCTCGAAGACGGCGCTCGAGCCGGCGGTCAGCTCAACGCCTTCCTCGCCATCGCGCTCGACCGTCATCCGACCCGACAGCACATGGATGATCTCGCCGCGTGTGGTGAACTCCCACCGCGAAGCGCCTGGCTCGCATTCCCAGGTGCCCGAGACGATCTTGTCGTCGGAGCTCGTGAAGAACACCTGGCTGCGAGTGGTGATGTCGCCACTGAGCGGCTCGGCGGAAGGCTGGCCAAGCGGCTTCTCGGCAAGGTCGGCAGCGGGAATCTCGCCAGCGCGATAGGTAATGGTCACGGTCTCGTCCTTGTGTGTAGCGAAGAACGACGACCATACCCGGTGGCACTGCCGCCCCGCCACGACGCGACGTGAAGACGTGAGAACCCATACGCTCAGGCGGACCTCGACGAGGCGTGCCGAGGCGCGTAGCCCTTAGCGTTGTAATGGAGCGATGACCTGCTCGGCGAAGCGGTGAATCGGCTCGGTGTCCTTCGGGTTGCCGAAGTCCATGACGAAGTGCTGCACTCCCACGTCGGCGAGGTGGCCGAGTTGCTCAACCAACTTCGCGCTGTCCTCGTCGGTCTCGGGTAGCGGGCGTTCCACGGTGGTACTGACTTCGATGTCGGACGGGTTGCGGCCTGCCTGTTCGGCCGCGGCGCGGATGATTCCCAGCTTGCGGTTCCAGTCGTCATCGCCACGGAAAAAGCCGTTCCACATGTCGGCCAGTCGGCCAACCATTGGCAGGCCGATCTTCTCACCCGCTGCGCCGATGCAGATGCGCGGCACTGGATCCGGCAGTGGCGGGGCTGACGCGCCATCAATGCGAAAGTGCGTGCCCTCAAAGGAAGGCTCATCCTGCGTCCACATCAGCCGACAGATGGCGATCATCTCCTCCAGCTGCGCGAAGCGGACGGACGGCTTGGGGAAGTCGTAGCCGTACGCCGCGTACTCGTCCTCGCGCCAGCCAGCGCCGACACCGAGGATGAAGCGACCTCCCGACAGCACCTGCAATGTCGCTGCCATCTTCGCCGTCAGAGCCGGTGGCCGATAGCCGTGACCCAGCACGTGATGGCACAGCTGCACGTCGGGGTGGCGCGCAGCCAACCAGGTGAGGGTCGTCCACGCCTCCAGAAACGGATCGGTCTTGGCATCGAAGCCGTAGAAGTGATCGGCAATCCACAGCGAGTCGAAGTGCGGCAGCGCCGTTGGCAAGATGTGCTGGTCCTGCCACGCGGCAATCGGCTGGTAGTCGCTCCAGCGGTTGCCGATGACCGGCGAGAGCCAACCGAACCTGAGGGGGCGGCTCATGCCTGCTCCAGCGTGCTCTTCATGCGCGCAAGCGTGCTGATCATGCCGTTGGTCATTGCCTTCGGGCGGAACAGAATTCGGTCGTAGACGAAGCCCTTGAAGCCCTTGGCGGTGTAGTCAAATGACTCGGTCACGGTGGTGCTGCTGTCGCCAGCCGGCACGAAGCGGTAGCGCCAGGTGGTGTACCCCTCCGCGACGAACTCGAAGATGACGCCCGGCTCGCAGGCCGTCACCTCCGCAGTGGTGGTCCACTTCTTGACGGTACGGCCAGCCAACTTGGCGACGTTGTCACCCTCGAACTTGGCGCCGGCTTCCGGCCCGGTGGCACCGCCGACCCAACGGCCAGCGATGCACTCCGGGCTCCAGTCACCCATACGGGTCACGTCGGCAATTGCCGCCCATACTTCGTTGGCTGGACGTTCGATGGTGATCTGTGCGGACCCTGAGCTCATGGCCCGCAGCGTAGAGCCGTTTTCGAGAGGGAGCCGTTAACAGACGTGTACGAACGTTGGTGCGGTGAGAACCGGAGCCTGCACATAACGAGCGAGCAGGTCGGCCAGGCCGGGCTCCAGCCGGTCGACCGACGAGGGCAGCAGCACTCGTCGGACGGTTTCAGTGGCGGCCACATCGGCCAGTTCGACCGCGGCGCTCGGGCCATTGGCGGTCATCGCAAGCAGCTGCTCGGGTGCCGATTCGACGCGCTCGACGACCTGTTCGAGGTAGCGCCAGCCGGCGGTGGACATGTCGATGTCTTCGGCGCGGGCGAAGTCGCGCAGCGAGCGCGATGTAGGGCCGCTGAGCAGTACCAGCAACGTGATGTGCTCGTCGGTTGCGTCAAGCAGCGTGAGGGCGTTCTCGCCATCATGCGACGTGGGGTCGAGCAGCACCAGCGTCGTTGAAGGAGCTGTCGTCTCGAGCGCTGTCGTCGTTGCCGGCATGGTGGTGAGTGCAGTCATCGGGAGTGCAGTCTGCGGTGTGGTTGTTCGGTGGAACCTCATGGTTGGGCCGTCCTCTCTTCGAGCGGTTGCCTTCAGGGTACGGACCGTTGGTGACGTGCAGATGAACGCAGCATCACAACGGCGTAGTTTGCGCGTGCCAGGTGTCACCCTCCGTGCCAGGTGTCACGCGAATGCGCAGAATTCGTTGCCTTCCGGGTCCGCCATGACGCACCAGTCGATGTCGCCGTCTCGCATTCGCAGCAATGTGGCGCCCGCGTCGACCAGATCATCGACACTGGCGTCGGCCAGTTTTACGTCCCAATGCACACGATTTTTGACCGTCTTGGGTTCGGGTACTGGGTTGAACACCCAGAACATGAATGGGAAACCGGCGGCGTCTTCCACCCACGTGAAGTCGGTGCCGGGCCGCTTGCCGACTGTGCCGCCCGTGCGGGCCGCCCACCAGGTGGCGATGCTCAACGGGTCGACCGCGTCGACGACCAACTCGAATGGGCCGTTGGGTGCGTCGGGGTACTTCGGATGCGGGCCAAACACGCACAGGGCGACACCATCGGGGTCGTTGAGGACGTACCATCGGTCGTCGTCGTGAGGCTCGTGAACGAGGCGCGCACCGGCAGCGATGAGTGGCACAGGGTCGCCGCCAGCCACCCGCAGATCGAGGTGCACGCGGCTCTTACCAGCGGCTGCTTCCGGCACGCCGTTGATCCAGATGGTGCGCTCCTTCGAACCACCCAGCGGCGGCTCCAGATGAAAGTCACCACCCTCATGCTCGACCACCGGCTGCGCCAGTGCGCTGCCCCAGAAACGGGCCACAGCCTCCGGCCGCCCGCCGCCACTGGTGACATCAATACAGAGATCCTTGAACACGACGTCAGGCATGACCACGAACCTACCCCGGTCGCCAACATCGGCGGTGGCTTCGGCGGCACCTGGTACTGGAACCGCTACCCGGGCGCGGCGTGCGACGTCGAGAGCTTCGTGTGCCTGCCGCTGATCGAGGGTTTCAACCGCTCCCCAGGTCATTGAAACCCTCCGTCAGGGTGGTCGCGGCGGGATGACTCGCGAGGGAATAGCCTCGCTGTCATGCGCCTCACGCCGACCGACCGCGACCGGTTGTTGATCTTCACTGCCGCAGAACTCGCGCGAGCGCGCCGGGCGCGTGGGCTGCAGCTCAACGTGCCGGAGGCGACGGCGCTCATCGCGGACACGGTGTGCGAGGCCGCTCGCGACGGTGCTCGCCTGATGGAGGCGGCGGCCGCCGGCGCCAGTGTCCTGACCGAAGCCGATGTGCTGCCGGGTGTCCCCGACATCGTTGGCGAGGTGCAGGTGGAGGCAGTGTTCAACGACGGGACCCGCTTGGTGGTGGTGCGCAACCCATTCGGCGAAGGCGCTGGCCTCGGTTCGGATGCACCGGGTGCAGTGATCACTGCTGCGCGCGAGCCGGCTGACCTTCCCGGCCTGGTGTACCTGACGGTCACCAACACGTCAGAAGTGCCGGTCAGCATCACGTCGCACTTCCATTTCTTCGAGGTCAATCAGCGGCTGTCGTTCGACCGCGGCGCCGCGTACGGCATGCGGCTGGCGATTCCCGCGGGTGCGGCGAAGCGATTTGAGCCGAGGGAACCTACCGAAGCGCCGCTGATCCCCGTCGGCGGTGCGCGAATCGCGATCGGGTTCGCTGGGCTAGTGGACGGGCCGCTGGATGCACCAGGCGCGAAGGAAGCGGCGCTGGCCCGGGCGGTCGCGCAGGGTTACCTGGGGGCGACATCGTGAGCGGCTCGGACCACGACCACGACCACAGCCACCGGCATTCGCACGGCGAGTTCGAGCACACCCACGACGATGGCTCGGTGCCGCACAGCCATGTGCACCCCGACGAGATCCTGCCCGACGACTACGCGGCCATCCACGGCCCGACCGTGGGCGACAGGGTTCGCCTTGGCGACACGGGCCTCGTCATTCAGATTGAGTACGACGCGCAGGAACGCGGCAACGAGTTCTTGGCAGGCTTCGGCAAGACCGCTCGCGACGGTCTGCTGCTGAAGGCCGCCGCCGTGCGCGACACATGCGATGTCGTCATCTCCAACGTCGTGATCATCGACGCCACCTGCCGCATCGGCAAGGTCAGCATCGGCATCCGCGAGGGCCGTATATGCGGCGTCGGGCGCGCTGGCAATCCGGACATGCAGGACGGCGTCGATGTCGTCGTTGGCACCGGTACCACCATCATCAGCGGCGAGGGGCTGATCGCCACCGCCGGCGCAATCGACACTCACGTGCACCTGCTCTCGCCGCGCATCATGGAGGCATCGCTCGCCTCCGGTGTCACCTCGATCATCGGCCAGGAGTTCGGTCCGGTCTGGGGTGTTGGCGTCAACTCGCCGTGGGCGCTGCGCCACGCGTTCAACAGCTTCGATCAGTGGCCGGTCAACATCGGCTTCCTCGGTCGCGGCTCTTCGTCCGACGATGCGCCGCTGATCGAAGCGCTCGTCGAGGGCGGTGCGTGCGGCTTCAAAGTGCACGAGGACATGGGTGCGCATACACGTGCGCTCGATACCGCGCTGAACGTGGCGGAGGTGTTCGACGTGCAGGTTGCGCTGCACACCGACGGCCTCAACGAATGCCTCTCGGTGGAGGACACGCTCAGCGTGTTGGCGGGCCGCACCATCCACGCCTTCCACATCGAGGGTTGCGGCGGCGGGCATGTGCCCAACGTGTTGAAGCTGGCCGGGGTGGCCAACGTGATCGGCTCGTCCACCAATCCCACGTTGCCCTTCGGCCGCGATGCACTCGACGAGCACTACGAGATGATCTTCAGCGCGCACGGGCTCAACCATCACTCGCATACCGACCACGCGATGGTCACCGATCGCATCCGTAACGGCACGATGGGAGCCGAAGGCGTGCTCCACGATCTCGGAGTCATCGGCATTACATCCAGCGATGCGCAGGGCATGGGCCGCGCCGGCGAGACCGTGCGGCGCACATTCCAACTGGCGGCGAAGAACAAGCAGGATCTGCTCACCGAGCCGACGGTGCACGACAACGATCGCGTGCGTCAGTACATGGCCAAACTCACTATCAACCCGGCAATTGCTCATGGACTCTCGCACGAGATTGGTTCGCTGGACATCGGCAAGCTGGCCGACATCGTGCTCTGGCGTCCCGACCACTTCGGCGCCAAGCCGCAGCTGGTACTGAAGGCCGGGTTCCCTGCGTATGGGGTCACCGGCGACCCCAATGCCACCACCGATTCATGTCAACCACTGGTGCTGGGCCCGCAGTTCGGTTCGTACGGGTCAACTGCGGCCGACCTGTCGGTTGCTTTTGTCAGCCAGGCGGCCATCGATGCCGGCGACGACCACATGACCACTCGTCGCCGCCGGGTGGCGGTGACGGGCACGCGCAACATTGGCCCGGCCAACATGGTGCTCAACAACCGGTTGGGCACGGTCGACGTCGACGCCAAGACGGGCATGGTGTCGCTGGACGGCGAGCGCGTGTATTCGGCGCCGTCCGAGTCGGTCTCGCTCAGTCGGCTCTACTTCCTCTAGCCCGCTCCAAGGAGATCCACGATGGCCACACCCCGCGCCGAAGGCTTCTCGATGCCGCCCGAGTGGGTGCCGCACGAGCGGACCTGGATGGAGTTCCCGCCCGTCAACGAAGCCTTCGGTGACGGTAGCGACGGGTTGCTGTCTACCGTGCGCGAAGTGTGGGCCAGCGTGGCCAACACGATCGACCGCTTCGAGCCGGTGTCGCTTGTCTGCAACCTGGGCGATGGCGACGTCGCGCGCACCATGGTCAACGAGTCCATCGAGATTCACGAGACACCGATCGGTGATTCGTGGGCGCGCGACAGCGGCCCCACCTTCCTGGCCCACCCCGACGGCCGCCTCGGTGCCACCCACTGGAAGTTCAACGCGTGGGGTGAGGGCGGGTTCTCCGACTGGACCGACGAGCAACACGTTGGCGCGTTCATCGCCGGTCTCGCCGGCGCCGAGTTGTTCAGCTCGCCGATGGTCAACGAGGGCGGCGGTATCCACGTCGATGGCGAGGGCACCGTGCTGTGCACCACCACCGTGCAGTTGGATCCCGGCCGCAACCCGACCATGAATGCGGAGTCGGTGGAGACCGAGTTCAAGGCGTACCTGGGTGTCAGTAAGGCAATCTGGCTGCCGCGTGGGCTGACGAAGGATTACGACCGTTTCGGCACCCGCGGGCACGTCGACATCTGTGCCTGCTTCGTGCGGCCGGGTGTGCTGCTGGCCCACCGCCAGACCGACCCGTCGCATCCCGACTTCGAGGTGACCAACGACTACATCGAGCTGCTGCGTCACTCGACGGATGCGCAGGGCCGCGAGTTGGAAGTGGTGGAGGTGCCGGCGCCGGTGCAGACGCGCGCTGACGGCGAGCTTGTCGACTGGAGCTACCTCAACCACTACATCTGCAACGGTGCCGTGATCCTGTGCAGTTTCGACGACCCGAATGACGACGTGGCGGCGAACATCTTGGAAGGCGTCTACCCCGGTCGCGAGATCGTGCTGCACGATGCCCGCGACATTTTCGCCAGCGGCGGCGGCATCCACTGCATCACCCAACAACAGCCCAAGATCTAGCCCTCGCAGTCACACGGAGATGACTGGGACGATGCCGTTCGCTGCTTTGGCGAGGCGAAGGTCGGTGGTGATCAGGGTTGCGCCGAGATCTTCGGCGAGCGCTACATAGGTGGCGTCGTATGGCGACATGTTGTGTCGCCAACTCCACATCCGCTCGGCGTAGGGCCAGGTGTGCAAGTACTCGACTGGGGCTTTTTGCAACATGGCGGCCAACTGGTCAGTGTCGTGGAGTGTGCCCGTGCCTGCCATTCGGCGCAGGAAGGAAAAGACCTCCGGCATGAGGAGATCGGGAGCGAACAGGTCGTCGTCGAACAATGCGAGCAGGTGATCTGCGCGAGTGCCTCCTGTGAGCACATCGATCATGGCCGAGGCGTCGACCACCTTCATTGGTCGACGCGCCCCGCGTCGAGTACCTGGCTGATGTCGTCCCGGCTGAAGCGTTGACGCGGTAACTCCGCTGCTGCTGCGAGCCAGTCCGTGCGGCTGGGCCTGCGGAGATCCTTGCGAATCAATGCGAGCACGTACTCGCTGATAGTGGAGCCCTCCGCAGCGGCGCGACTACGAAGCTGCTCGTGCAGGTCGGGCTCGACGTTCTTCACCTGAAGATTGCTCATGGGCATGAAACTAGCATGCCTCAAGCATGCTTGCTGCTGAGTTGCGCTCACCGTGAGTTGCCGCGAACGCTCGGATGTTCAGCTTCTCGGTCGTGGTCGTGTTGGGGTCGGCAAGACGTCGCTCGCACACCCGGCTCACCCATGAGCGAGCCGCTTCATCCAGCGTGGTGCCGACAACGAAGCCGTTGGTGAGGTGCCGTCGGACCCGTTGGACCACCGGGCGCAGGAGCACGGGAGGAGTACGACTCGTAGCGACGCTGGTTGGTCGGTCTCGGAAATGAGCGAGTGAACGACGCACCAACCAGGCAGGATGGTCGGCCGTGAGCAGCATTGTCGTCTCTGAACTTGAATACGCGCCGCCTGGGGCGGACTCGCTGTTCTTCGATGTCGGCTTCGGCGTGTCGCCGGGCGAGCACGCCGCGCTCGTCGGCGCCAACGGTGTGGGCAAAAGCACCATCTTGCGCATCCTTTCGGGCGAGCTGGAGGCCGACGAGGGCGAGTTTGCGCTGGGTGGCACGGTGTTGACGATGACGCAGGACGTCGGCATGTCGCGGCCCACCGACACGCTGCGCGACATGCTCATCGAAGTGGCACCGGCTGCACTGCGCGACGCCGGCCGTGCGATGGTGATCGCCGAGCGGGCCATGTACGACGGCACTGACGATGGCATGCAGTTCGCTGAGGCCATCACGCACTGGGGCGACATGGGTGGCTACGAGCTGGAAGCCCAGTGGGCTGCGGCTGCCCGCCGCAGCGTGAAGACGCCGGTGGAGGACTTCCACACCCGCCTCGTCAGCGAGCTGTCCGGTGGCGAACGCAAGCGACTGGTGCTCGACCTGCTGCTGACGAGCAACGCCGACATCCTGCTGCTCGATGAGCCCGACAACTATCTCGACATCCCCACGCGGCTGTGGCTGGAAGAGCAGATCAAAACGTGCAAGAGCACGATCTTGATGGTCAGCCACGACCGCACACTGCTCGAGCGGGTGGCCACCAAGATCATTGTCATCGAAGGCTCGGGCGCGTGGGTGCACGGCGGCTCGTACGTCACGTTCCCCGATGCGCGTGCGAAGCGGCAGGAACTACTGGGTGATGCCGTCAAGCGATGGAACGACGAAGAGCGTCGACTGTTTCAACATATGAAGATCATGAAGCAGCGGGCAGCGCAGAACTTCAAGAACGCGACCAAGGCCAACGGCGCAGAGACGCGGTGGGAGAAGTTCGTTGCGGCCGGCCCGCCGCCACCGCCGGTGCCCGACCAAAACATCTACGTGAATCTGCGTGGCGCCGACAGTGCTCGCCGTGTGATCCAAATGCTGGATGTGTCGATCAACAATCTGTTCCTGCCATTCAGCGATGAGGTGCACTTCGGTGAGCGAGTCGGGTTGATCGGCCCCAACGGCACCGGCAAGAGCCACTTACTCAACGCGCTGGCAGGGACCATTGCACAATTCGACGGCACTATCGGGTTCGGCCCGCGCACCTCGATTGGCACGTTCACGCAGATCAACGACCGGCCCGACTTCCGTGGCCGTGAATGCTTCGAGATCGTGCGCGACCGCGTCTTCGAAGACGAGAAGTCGATGAAGGCGCTGGCCCGCTACGGCCTGGCCAGCAACGCGCGACAGGAGTTCGGCACCCTCTCTGGTGGGCAGAAGGCCCGCATGGAGATCCTGTGCTTGGAGCTGGAGGGGCACAACGTGTTGCTGCTCGATGAACCCACCGACAACCTCGACATCGAGTCGTCGGAAGCGTTGGAGAAGGCGCTTGATGGCTTCCAGGGCACGGTGCTGGCGGTCAGTCACGACCGCACCTTCCTTGCCAAGCTGGACCGGTTTGTGATGATCAACGACGACGGTGCGGTCTATTCGCTGCCCGACTACGAGCTGGCGATGGCGGCACTCGGCTCACCAGCCGACGTCGCCAGACTACGGCTCGCGAAGTCACTGACCGCCTGAGCGACGGGCTGCCCATGCGCTGGCGAGGTCGCGTTGGGCGAGCGCGGTGGCGCGACGTTGTCGAAGCCGCCGTCACGGCATCGAACGGGGTTCCGTCCATGCCGTGACGCAGACGGGCGTGACGACCCGGTCAGTCTCCGCATCGCACTCTCTTCAGGTGCGGCCGGCGCGCTCCTGTAGGTTCGCCACTTGTGCCCCCGATGTCGTTCGTTCCGTGATGCGGTCGCAGCCCGCCGTCGCCGGCGTCATCGCCGCACTGGTTGGCTTCTCCAGCTCACTCACGATCGTGCTCGTCGGCCTGGTCGCGGTCGGTGCGAGCAATCACCAGGCGTCGTCCGGGTTGCTGGTGTTGTCCGTCTCGATGGGCTTGGTCGGCATGTGGGCCCAGTTGGCATCAGAAGATGCCGACCAGCATTGGCCTGATTCGGCCGCGGACTTCGTGCCCAGCTGGCACGCGCTGCTTCGTCGTGACCGGGCTGCGTCCGCGTGCCTGCGGGGGAGCGTGGCCGCGTAGGGTGCGGTGATGGCTGTCATTTCGTTTAGTCGCCGGCTCCACGAGCTGGCGGAGGCGCAACCGGACCGGGCTGCGGTCACGTGCGGCGGTGAGACCATCAGCCGTCGCGAATTGGTGGAGCGCGGCGACGACCTTGCGGTCTATCTCCGCGAGCACGGCGTCTGCGAAGGCGACATGGTCACCATTGCGGTGCCCAACAGCATCGATTGGTTCGTGGCCTACCTCGCCACCTGGCGGCTCGGTGCCATCCCACAGCCGATCTCCTGGCGCTTGCCGCAGCGTGAATTCGAAGCAATCCTCGAATTGGCCAACCCGAGTGCCGTCGTCGGCGCTGAGGAGGGTTCCATCGAAGGCCGCTGCTGCGTGCCGTTCGGCTTTCGGGCACCGTCGACCGACGCCTCTCACCTTCCCGATCTTGTCTCGACGGCATGGAAGGCCCCGACCTCTGGCGGCAGCACCGGGCGTCCGAAGCTGATCGTCTCGGGTGACCCGGCAACCATCGATACCGACGCACCGGCACCGCTGCTGCTCGGCAACGACGGTTGCCTGGTGATGCCCGGGCCGCTCTATCACAACGGCCCCGGCGTGTGGAGCTGCCAGGCGCTGCTGGCAGGGAACCACGTGTCACTGCTGCAGAAGTTCGATGCTGAGGCCACCCTGGCGGCGATTCAGCAGCACGAGGGCACGGTGCTCTACATGGTGCCGACCATGATGAAGCGCATCTGGCGCCTTCCGGAGGGTGTGCGCGAGTCGTTCGATCTTTCCAGTCTGCGGGTCGTGTGGCACCTTGCCGAGCCGTGCCCCGAGTGGCTCAAGCAGGTGTGGATCGACTGGTTGGGCGCCGAGCGGATTTACGAGTTGTACGCAGGCACCGAAGCGCAGACGGTCACCATCATCACCGGTGCCGAGTGGTTGGTGCACCGCGGTTCAGTGGGCCGTGCGCAACCGGGCACGGTGATGATCACCGATGAGGACGGCAACCCGTTACCGGCTGGCGAGATGGGGGAAGTGTGGTTGCGCAGCGTGCGCGACACGCCCACCTATCGCTACCTCGGTGCCACCGCCCGCACGCGTGAGGGGGGCTGGGAGTCGCTGGGCGACATGGGCTATCTCGATGCGGAGGACTACCTCTACCTGGGCGACCGCGCCGCCGACATGATCCTCTCCGGTGGTGCCAACATCTACCCGGCCGAGATTGAGGCTGCGCTGCAGGAGCACACCGCTGTCCACTCGTGCGCGGTCATCGGGCTGCCCGACGAGGACAGGGGCAGCTCGGTTCACGCCATCGTCGAGGCCGACGTGAACGTGGTCGACGAGGCCGAGCTGAAAGCGTTCCTTGCCGAACGGCTGGTGATCTACAAGGTGCCGCGTTCCTTCGAGTTCGTGTCCGAGCCGTTGCGTGACGATGCCGGCAAGGTCCGTCGCACGGCACTGCGCCAGGCGCGACTGGAGGCCACCTAATGAGCAACGAACTGACCGGGCAAACCGTCGAACTGTTGCAGACACTCATCCGCAATCAGTGCGTCAACGACGGCACTGCCACGTCCGGCAACGAGACCCGCAACGCCGACGTGCTGCGCCAGTTCCTGGGCGGTACCGGCCTCGACATGCAGCAAACGGGCCCGACCGCTCAACGTCAGTCGTTGGTCGCGCGCATCGAAGGCAGCGACCCGACCGCTCCACGTTTGTGCCTGATGGGCCACACCGATGTCGTGCCCGTCAGCGCAACCGGCTGGACCCGCGACCCTTTCGGCGGCGAACTGATCGATGGCCCGGCCGGGCCGGAGGTGTGGGGCCGCGGCGCTGTGGACATGTTGAACCTGACGTCGTCGATGGCGGTTGCCTTCCGTCATCTCGCCGCCACCGGTTTTCGACCCAGGGGTGATCTGTTGTACTTCGCGGTCGCAGACGAAGAGTCGGGCAGCGCGCACGGCATGCGGTGGATGGCCGACCACGAGGCCGACTCGATTCGTGCCGATTACGTCCTCACCGAAAACGGCGGGTTGCACAGCGGCCCGCGCGAGCAGCCGTACGTGGGCATCAACGTCGGCGAGAAGGGTGTCGCCTGGCGACGACTTCGCGTGCGCGGAACGCCCGGCCACGGCAGCACCCCGTTCAAGGCCGACAACGCGCTGATGACGGCCGCGGCCGTGGTGCAGCGCATCGGCGCCTACCGCCCGTCGCCGCGCTTCCACGAGCTGTGGCGCACACGAGTGGAGACACTCGGCGTGCCGGAGGAAGTGCAGCGCGACCTGCTCGATACCGAACGCATCGACGCCTTCCTCGACACGCTGCCGGTGCCCGGCCCGGGTGCGCATCTGCACGCGTGCACGCACACCACCTTTTCGTGCAACACGATTGGCCCGGGCGGCCACGGCTCTGGCAGTGCGACGCCGATGAAGACGAACGTGATCCCGGATTGTGTGGATATCGGTGTCGACGTGCGCACGCTGCCTGGCGAGTACGCCGACGATGTCGACGCGCACCTGCGCGCCGCGCTCGGCGATCTGTACGACCGTGTGGAAGTCGAGATCGTGATGAACGATCCGGCCTCCATCAGCCGCAGTGACACACCGCTGTGGGATTCGCTGGCTCGCAGCATCGCCAAGCCGTTCCCAACAGCGCGGCCCACACCGCAGCTGGTCGTGGGCTTCACCGACTCGCGCATCTACCGCCAAATGGGGGCCGTGTCGTATGGCGCCGGCCTGTTCAGCCCAGACCTCGATGCCGCCGATTTCGGTCGCCGCTTCCACGGCCACGACGAGCGCATCGACGTCGAAAGCCTGCGCCTGACCACCAACCTCTGGCTCGACGTAGTCCGCGACCTTCTCGGCTAACGCCACGCCGGCGGACAGAAGGCGCAGAGTCGTCCAGTCCCCAGCCCGCGTCGCCACGGCCCAACTGGATCGTTCGCCCGACTTTTGGCACCCTCCGCCGCCCATGGGCGGGTAAACCCTACGGCGGGCTCAAGTGGTGGCCGCGACAAGCTCGGCGAATCTTTCGGCTGCAGTATCCCATTGGTGGATCTCGCGCGGGCGACCGTTGATGATCGCGGCG
>JAYUCY010000133.1:0-83186 GCA_043740085.1 Ilumatobacteraceae bacterium | reverse complement strand
CCACGACCTGGGCGGGAATGTCCCGCCACCAGATGGTGGTCAACGTCGCGGGCATCAGTCGGAGACCCCGAGCTGGACGGGCGCCTGGGCAACCGCCGGTTGTGAGCCAGCGCGGAACGCGGCCATCGCGGGCTTCAACTCGCCGTGGCCCGTGAATCGGCGCTCGAACCGCAGCCCGAGGCGCCGTGCCCCGCGACGAGCGAGGGTCGTCAGCGCCGCGTCGTCCGTCTGGGCGAGGAACACGACCCGCGTGTAGTTGCCGAAGTACATCGGCAAGAGTTCCGGATGCCGGTCGAGCCCGAGGCCCTGGATGACCAGACGCTCGAAATTGCGGGCCAGGAAATCGGTCAGGTAGAAGGTGCCCGGCTCTTCGTCGGACATGGCCGCGAATGCGGCACGGCCGGCGTAGATCTCGTAGCAGTGCGCTCCTTCGAGGCGAGGCACGCCCTCCTCCTCTAGCACGCGATCGAGCATTCCGCCGGTGCCGCAATCGGCGTACGCCACGAACAGCTGATCCCGGCCGGCAGCGCGCGCCTTGCGGATCCGCGCACGAACCGCTTCCGGGATTCGCTCCGGCCGGTTGTGGAGCGTGGCCGGCAGACAGGTGAGGTCGACCTCGGGCAGGCCGGCGGAACGGGTCAGGGCGACGAGCTCGCGGGCCAGAGCCCCGCAGCCGATGACCAGAGGGCGCTGCCTCGGCTGGGCGCGCCGCGGCTCGGAAGTCCTAAGCGACCTGCGCACGGCGTTCATCGACCAGGCGGCGAGCGGTTTCGGACGCCACGGCAGCATCGCGGCAGTAGGCGTCGGCGCCGACGGCCTTGCCGAATTCCTCGTTGAGGGGCGCCCCGCCCACGAGGACGATGTAGTCGTCCCGGATGCCGCGATCCTTGAGCGTCTGGATGACGACCTTCATGTACGGCATCGTCGTGGTGAGCAGTGCCGACATCCCGAGGATGTCCGGCTTGTGCAGCTCGAGCGCCGCGATGAACTTCTCCGCGTCGGTGTTGATGCCGAGGTCGTGGACCTCGAAACCGGCGCCCTCGAGCATCATCGCCACGAGGTTCTTGCCGATGTCGTGGATGTCGCCCTTGACGGTGCCGATGACGACCTTACCGATGGGCTCAGCGCCGGTCTCGGCCAGCAGCGGGCGCAGAATCGCCATACCACCCTTCATCGCGTTGGCGGAGAGCAGCACTTCTGGGACGAACAAGATGCCATCGCGGAAGTCGATACCGACGATGCGCATACCTTCGACGAGGGCATCGTTCAACACACGGGCGGGTGTCCAGCCGCGGTCCAGTAGCAGCATTGTGCCCTCGACGATCTCGGGGCCCATGCCGTCGTACAGGTCTTCGTGCATCTGAGTGACGAGCTCATCGTCGGGAAGAGATGCCAGATCCAGGTCGTCGCCGTCGCTCATCAGCTGTCCTTCATCTGCCCCGTGGGGCGTCACTCAATGGCCAGATTTCGGTCCACGATGTGGAACAGGACCGCATGGTGGAACTCTACCACAGCTGGTCGGCGGGGGTGCAGCCCAGTTGATGCACTACTTTAGGCCGCGTGAACCGTCGCGAGGGGATAGGCAATGAATGACGAGCAGCTGGCCGCCAGCAGCTTGATAGCCGCCGGCCTCGGCGGGATGAGGGCTGGCAGTGGTGCTCTGCGCACGGCCGACGCCGCCCTGGCAGCTCGGCCCACACAGGCCTCGAACGCTCGCTGGTTCGTCCGGATGTTTGTCCTGCCTCGCCGGGCAGCGGCAGTGAGCCCCGACGAGCTGTTCTGGACAAACCTGGATATCGCTCGTGATCAGCACGCCGCATGTGAACAGGCGCTGTCAACTCTGTTTCGGGAGCACAGCAGCAACGGGGCGGTGATGCGGCTACAGGAGCAACTGGGTGCGGCCGGCTACGACGGCATTCGCGAAGCGCTGCATGAAACCGTGGTGGCTGGTGACGAGGCTCAGGCAGCGCAGCAGCTGCGGCCAGTCGTCGCGCGAATGCGGTTGTGCGAATCACGGATGCTCGCGGCCATTCACGGGTTGGCCGCTACTGACTAGTGCCGACGCGGCGCTCAGCTGGCGATGTTGGCCAGGTGGCGGGCGTAGGACGGCGACGACATCAGGGCCTGGCAACGGTCGAAGCGACCGACGGCGTATGCCCAGAAGTCCTCGGCGGGGTTGCCAGTGGCGTGTTGCAGCACACCCCACAGCGTCCACAGTAGGTCGCACATTGCTTTGTAGGCAACCATGCGCCCCACATCGCTGGCGGGTGCCGGACCGTCGAAGTAGGCGTGCAGCAGTGCCGCATCCTGCTCAGCGGAGAACAAGCCCTCCACCGACAGGTCGCCGAGATCCCACATCGGGTCGTTGTTCCCACCGTACTCGTAGTCGATGACCACCATCCGGAGGCCGGTGTCGAGAAAGTTCTCACACAGCGGGTCGCAGTGGCTGGGCATCAAGGGCCGCGGTGAGGCCTCCAGCACACGTCGGGTCGCGTCAGCCGCAGCCTCAGCCTGGCCATAGCCGGCTGGAAGCCGGGCGCCCTTGTCAGCAAGGAGGCGTTTGTAGTCATCGATCATCGTGAACAGCTGAAAGTCGGTGGAGAACACCGCAGCTGTGGTGTGTAACTGGCGCAGCGCCACGCCGGCGCGGGCGACGGACCCGAGGTCGCGGAATCGTTGCGGGTTCATGGTATGGGCACCCTCGACGAAGCGGGTGACCATCAGCCCGTCGGTGGCGTCGAAATATAGGATCTCGGCGTTCACCCCCGCTGCAGCAGCGGAGCGGGCCGCGATTTCCTCTGCCACACGATCGATGTACTCGCTAGTACCCGCACCCGGCACGCGCAGCACGAGGCGGGCCGTGCCAGTGTCGACCAAGTAGTTGACATTGGTGAGTCCAGCAAGTCGAGTGACCGTCGACGCGTCGACCTCACTGAGGAACGGCACCCGAGCAAGCGCCGCAGCAACGTCAGTCATCGGAGCGTTCCCTTGACTCAGATCGCTTCAATGCTCACGCCGGGGTGGCCCGTGAGCAGCAATCGCATGGCGGTTGGGTCGCCGGTGATCAGTGTCGATGGGCTACGGCGCAGCGCTTCCGCAGCTACGAGAGCATCGGCGGTGTGGTTGCTCCTTGAGACTCCGAGCAATTCCCCCGCGAGGCGCGCCGTGGCCTCATCCAGTGCTCGGTGTGGCCCAAACCTGGCAAGCACAAGGTTGACAGCCGCGTCGCGGGGACCGCTTCCTCGAACTGTCTCGCTGATCACGATCATCGGAACTGCAACCTCCGTGCCGAGACGATGTGCCTTGCTCAGTGCTGAGCGCAGTCGGGCGTTTCCACGAGCCAGACCAATCACGGCTCCAGCGTCAAGGACAATCGTTGCATCATCTGGTCGTACCACTCCTCGCCCTCCTCTACTTCCTCATCGGTGAGCGGGCCGTACATGACGTCGAGCTGAGCGAGCAGCTCAACGATTGGGTCGACGCGCAGCTTCTGGCGCAATGCCTCGACGACGAACGCAGACACCTCACCGGGTCCGACACGCTCCTTGAGCTCGGCAAGCGTGGCCTCGTCGACCGTCACGGTGATGCGGGTCATGGTCATTGACGGATCATATCGCGGGTATTACCGCTCGTTGGACACACGTCGTTGGTCGTGTTGTTACCTAGGACTTGAGGCGCACGTTGTCGGGGTCGTAGAGGGGGCGATCGTGACGCTTCGCAGGGATGGGGTCGCCGTAAACCTCGATGATGAAGTCCTCGCGGGCTGCCAACTCCGCTGGCAGGTATCCGTAGACGATCGGCTTGCCGACGGTGTGGCCAAAGTTGGCGCTGGTGGTAAATCCCACTACCTCGCCGTCAGCGATGATTGCCTCGCCACTCACCGGGTAGGCCATGGCTTCCAGCGTGAAGGTGCACAGTTGGCGTGTCACCCCAGCCTCGCGCTGGGCGACGAGCGCCTCGCGGCCGAGGAAGTCGCCCTTGGTCAAGTTCACCCGCCAGCTGAGGCCCGCCTCCCACGGCGTGGTGTCGGGCGTAACATCGGTACTCCAGTAGACGTAGCCCTTCTCCATCCGCATCGTGTCGATGGTGCGGTAGCCAATGTCCACGATGCCGTGCGGTTGCCCGGCCTCGTGCAGCAGCTCGTACACGTGCGCCGCGTACTCGGTGGGGATGTGCAGCTCCCAGCCCAGTTCGCCCACGTATCCGATGCGCACTGCGAGTACCGGTGCAGAACCGATGGTGATCTCGCGTGCCTTGCCGTAGCGAAAGGCGGCGTTGCTGAGGTCGTCCTCGCACACGGACTGGAGGACCTCGCGGCTTCGTGGCCCGACGATGTTGACAACGGCGCGGGCCGACGTGAGGTCGCGGATGACGACCGAGCCATCGTCGGGACTGTTGCTGCGAATCCAGCCCATGTCGTGCGCGCCGAACGCGGAGCCGGTGACGACGTAGAAACTGTCCTGCGCAGTGCGGGTCATCGTCAGGTCGCACTCGATGCCGCCGCGGTCGTTGCACAGCTGCGTGTAGATCACCGTGCCCACGGGCTTGTCCATGTCGGCAACGCTGAGCCACTGGACCGCGGCCAGCGCGCCGGCGCCGGTGATCTCGAACTTGGCGAAGCTGGTCTGGTCGATGAGGCCAACGCCCTCACGCACTGCAAGGTGAGCGGCGCGTACGTGTGGCCACCAGTTCGGTTCCGCGAACGACGGCCGGTCGACGGGCTCCACGCCTTGGGGCGCGAACCAATTGGGCCTCTCCCAGCCGCCGCGTGAGCCGAACACGGCGCCGTGCGCGGTGAGGGTGTGCTGCAGCGGGCTGCGCCGAATACCGCGTGCAGTTACCTTCTCGCTACCCGGCGCTGCGAGCTTGTAGTGATGCGCGTACAGCTCGACCATGCGGGTGTCCATGAAGTGGCGCGTGGTGTGGTGGAACGAGAAGCGGCGCACGTCGAGGGGCCACAGGTCCAGGCTGGGTCGACCCTCCAGCATCCACTCGGCCATCATCTTGCCGGCGCCGCCGCCGGCAGCGATGCCGTAGAGGAAGCCGGTGGCCACGAAATAGTTGTCC
This sequence comes from Ilumatobacteraceae bacterium, assembly GCA_043740085.1. Lineage (GTDB taxonomy): Bacteria > Actinomycetota > Acidimicrobiia > Acidimicrobiales > Ilumatobacteraceae > UBA668. The sequence continues at coordinate 78,119 of JAYUCY010000133.1, read as the reverse complement.
AGTTCGGGCACGCGACCCATCACGAAGTCGGCATCGGCTGAGTAGGGGATGGGCCCGTTGAGCAACGTCCGGATACCCGCCGTTTCGAGGCATGGCGTGCGTTTGGCACCAAGCTCGGCGAGCTGTGCGAAGCGGTCGTAGTTGGGCTCGAACAGTTGCCGTTGGAAGGTGGAGGGAATACCACCTTCGTCGCCCTGGCCGGTTCCGAATGCGATGGTGTCGGGCTCGTAGCCACCGATCAGCAGGCCCGGGCCATCGGGCTTGTAGTACACGAGGTGATCGGGGTCGCGCATGGTGGGCATCTTGCCCAGTTCGACGGGCGTGTAGCCATCGATCGGTCCGCTGATCAGGTACTGGTGCTCCACCGCGGTGGCCGGGATACGCACGCCAGCCATGCGGCCAACCTCCATGCCCCACATGCCGGCCGCGTTGACCACCATCTCGCACTCGATGTCACCGCAGTCGGTGTGGACTGTCGTGCAGCGGCGGCCGTCGACAGTGACCGACGTGACTTTCGTCTGCTCCTTGATCTGCGCGCCGTGCATGCGAGCGCCGCGCGCAATGGCCTGCGTCACCGAGGCGGGGTCGATGTAGCCGTCGGTGGGTAGGAATGCCGCAGCCATGACATCCTGCGTACTCATCAGTGGGAAGAGTTCCTGCGCCCGTGCCGGCGACACGATTTCCATCGGCAGGCCGAAGCTCTTCGCCATCGTTGTCAACCGCTTGAGTTCCAGCACGCGCTCGGGCGAGCAGGCAAGGCGGAGGCTGCCCGTCTCGTGCCAGTCAACCGCCTGCCCGGTCTCGGCCTCGAGCCCCCGGTACATCTCGACTGACTGCTCAAGCATGCGCGTGGTATTGCGCGACGAACGGAGCTGGCCGACCAGCCCTGCGGCGTGCCACGTGGCGCCATCGGTCAACTGGTGTTGCTCAAGGAGCACCACGTCGTGCTCGCCGTACTTTGTCAGCCAGTAGGCGATGCTGCAGCCCAGAATTCCGCCACCGATGATGACGATGCGGGCCCGTTGGGGGAGTGTTGAGTCGTTCACGAATCAGGCCTTCACTCGTGCATTGGTCGGGTCGTAGAGGGGTTGTAGGGCTACCTGCGCGGGCACACGTTCGCCGGCGACTTCCAGCTCGTAGCTGCCAGCGAGCACCCACTCAGCGGTCACGCCGGCGGGTCGCCGGACATAGCCGTAACCGATGGAACGTGCAATCGAGTAGCCGTAACCGCCACTGGTGAGCCAGCCCACGCGCTCGCCGTCGCGGTAGATGGTCTCGCGGCCGAGCAGGATTGTGGACGGGTCGACGGTGAAGGCGGCCAACAACTTGCCGACCCCATTCGAGCGCTGCGCTTCGATGGCCTCACGGCCGCGGAAGGGTATGCCGCTCTTCATCTTCACGGCCCAGCCAAGCCCGGCCTCGATGGGGGTGTGGTCGGGTCCGATGTCGCTTCCCCAGGAGCGATAGCCCTTCTCCAGCCGGGCGCTTTCGATGGCGCGGTACCCCGCGTTCACCAGCCCGTGCTGGGCGCCGGCGGCCACGAGCGCGTCGTACACCCGAGTGGCTGACTCCACGGGGAGGTGCAGCTCCCAGCCGAGTTCGCCCATGTAGGTGATTCGCAACGCACGGGTGGCGCAGCCGCCGATGCCGATGGTTTGGAACGTGCCGAACGGGAACGCCTCGTTTGAAAGGTCGGTCGCAGTGATCGATTGCAGGATCGTCCGCGACGCCGGCCCCATCAGGGTGAGCACCGAGTAACTGGAGGTGATGTCGAACAGCTGCGCATTGAGGCTGTCGGGAATGTTGCGCTGGATCCAGTCGAAGTCGTGCGTCGCGAAGCCGGTGCCGGTGACGATGTAGAACTCGTCGTCGGCCACTCGTGCAACGGTCAGGTCCGCTTCGATGCCGCCGCGGTCATTGAGCATCTGTGTGTAGGTGAGCGAGCCGACCGGCCGGCGCACATTGTTGGCGCAGATCCAGTCGAGCGCGGTCAGCGCGTCGGGTCCCTTCAACGCGAACTTGGCGAACGACGTTTGGTCGATGAGCACGGCTGTCTCGCGGCACGCCTGATGTTCACGGCCAACTGCCGCAAACCAGTTCTGTCGGCCGTAAGTGTATTCATCACGTGGAGATTCGCCAACGGCCGCATCGGCGAACCAGTTCGGCCGTTCCCAGCCAAGCTTCTCGCCGAAACTGGCGCCCTGTGCCAGCAGGCGGTCGTACAGCGGCGAAGTGCGTGCAGGGCGGCCGCTGTGGTGCTCCTCGAACGGCCAGGCCATTGTGTAGTGCTTGCCGTATGCCTCCAGCGTGCGGGTGCGCACCCAGTCGGTGTCGGCGTGGGGCCTGCCGAATCGCCGCAGATCCACCACCCACAGGTCGTATGGCGGCGCGCCGTCATACATCCACTCGGCCAGCGCCTGGCCGGCACCGCCGCCGGCTGCGATCCCGAACGCGTTGAAGCCGGCGCCGACGTACAGGTTGCGCAGCTCGGGTGCCTCGCCGAGGATGAAGTTGCCGTCGGGCGTGAAGCTCTCGGGGCCGTTGATCAACGTGCGAATGCCGGTATCGGCCAACTGCGGGACACGGCCGATAGCCAGCTCCATGATGGGTGCGAAGTGGTCGAAGTCGCTGTCGAGCAGCTGGAACTCGAAGGGTCGGGGAATGCCGCCGACCGCCCACGGAATCGGGTTCGGCTCGTATCCGCCCATCACCAAGCCGCCGACTTCCTCCTTGTAGTAGGTCAGCCGGTCGGGGTCGCGCAGCGTCGGCAGGTCGCGGGGGACCTCCGGTGTGAACTGCTCCGTGATCACGTACTGGTGTTCCACCGACACCAGCGGCACGTTGACGCCGACCGTTGCACACAGCGCGCGGGTCCACTGCCCGCCACACACGACCACCTTCTCGCACTCAATACGACCTTCGTTGCCGTCGACGCCAACGGTGACGACCGCCTTGATGACCCCCGCCTCGACTTCGATGCGCAGCACCTCGGTGTCCTCGCAGATGGTGGCGCCGTGCATGCGTGCCCCACGGGCGAGTGCCATGGTGATGTCGCTGGGGTTGGCCTGCCCGTCGGTGGGAAGAAACGCCGCCCCAACCACATCGTCAACTTGCATCAGCGGCCACAGCGCCTGCGCTTCCTTCGGCGTCAACAGGTGCATCTCCAGACCAAAGCTCTTCGCTGTCGTGGCCTGCCGCTTGACTTCCGTCCACCGCTCCTGGTTGCACGCCAGCCGCAGCCCACCGTTCATCTTCCAGCCGGTGGCCTGGCCGGTCTCGGCCTCCAGCGTCTTGTACAACTCGACCGAGTTACCCAGCAACTGCGTGATGTTGGCACTGGTACGCAGCTGGCCGACCAGGCCGGCCGCGTGAAAGGTGCTGCCGGAGGTGAGCTTGTGCTTCTCCAGCAGCACCGTGTCGGTCCACCCCAGCTTGGCCAGGTGGTAGGCGGTGGAACAGCCGACGATGCCACCGCCGATGACGACGGTGCGAGCGGAACTTGGGAGAGCAGTCACGTCGGGCATCTTCGCGCGTGTCGTACCCGTGATCGCGACCCGCAGTTCACGGAACAGTCGTTCAGTGTTCGCGGGCGGCGGTCTATGCTCCACGAACGTTGGGGAAGTTGTACACGGGGAGCATGCCAGTGGTGGATCCGATGATTTCGGTGAGAGACCTGTGGAAGGTCTACGGCCCGCGGGCCGAGCGCATCGTTGGCGCTCCCGAGGCCGACCTGCCGCGCGGTGAGCTGCAGGAGAAGCTGGGCAACGTGGTTGCCATGCGCGAGGTCAACCTGGATGTGGCGCCGGGCGAAGTGTTCGTGGTGATGGGTCTCTCGGGCAGCGGCAAGAGCACGCTGATTCGGTGCCTGACCCGCCTCATCGAGCCAACGGCGGGTCAGGTGATCATCGAGGGTGAAGACGTCACCGCTGCGAGTGATGACGCGCTGCTGGAGATTCGTCGCCACAAAGTGTCGATGGTGTTCCAACACTTCGGTCTCCTGCCGCACCGCACGCTGCTCGACAACGTCGCGTTCGGGCTCGAACTGCGCGGCATGAACAAGTCGCAGCGCCGCGAGACCGCAGCCCGCACCCTCGAATTGGTCGGCCTGCCCAACATGGAGACCTACAAGCCGCACCAGCTCAGTGGTGGCCAGCAGCAGCGCGTGGGCCTTGCGCGTGCGCTGGCAACCGACCCGGACATCATGTTGTTTGACGAGCCGTTCTCCGCGCTCGATCCGTTGATCCGTCGTGAGATGCAAGACGAAGTCGTTCGCCTACGCCGTGAGCTGCGCAAGACGATGGTCTTCATCACCCACGACCTGTCCGAGGCGTTGCGCCTCGGCGACCGGATTGCCATCATGCGCAATGGTCGCTTCGTGCAGGTCGGCACACCCGCCGAGGTGGTGCTCGAGCCGGCCGACGATTACGTTGCCAACTTTGTGCGCGACGTGCCGCGCAGCCACGTCGTTCCGGTCGACGCAGTGATGTCCGCGCCCACCGAGGGCCCGTTCGCGGGTGAGGTGCAGAGCGGCTCGAAGGTTCGCGGGGCAATCAACTTGGTGGCGCACAGTGAGCTTCCGGTGCGTGTGGTCCACGATGGCCGCAACGTGGGAACCCTTGATCGTGTCTGTGTGCTGTCGGTCATGGCCACCGAGGACATCTGATGGCGGTCTCGGTGGAGACACTGCCCACCCTGGAGTCCGACGATGTAGCTCGCGCCCGCCGTCAGCGGCGCCTGGTCGGCATCGGAATCTTTGCTCTGCTGGCGACAGTCGCGTTGATTGCCGCGCATGACGTGCCCGATTGGATGGATTCCGGCATCCAGAAGTGGGCGCAGGAAAGGTACAAGTGGTCGGTCTTTCACCGGCAGTCCGCTCCGATTTTCGAATACTTCTTCAACCCGATCGCCGACGCGCTGAATTGGTCGGTGCGGCACGTTGAGTCGCTGTTGCTGGCACTTCGGTGGCCTGGTGTGGTGGCTCTCACCGCAGCCATCGGCTGGCGCACTGGTGGTGTTCGCGCCGCCGCGCTCGGTGCATCGGCGATGTTCGGAGTTGGCGTCATCTCCGACTGGGATCTGGCAATGCGAACACTGTCGATCATGTCCGTGGCGGTGGTGATTGCACTCATGCTCGGCGTGCCCCTCGGCGTACTCGCCGCCCGGTCGGATCGAGTGGAACGTGTGGTGCGGGTGCTGCTTGACACCGCTCAAGTGATGCCGATTTTCGTCTACTTCAGCCCGGTACAGATCATGTTTGGGATTCAGTTTCCGGCAGCGGTTGTAGTCACCGTTGTCTATGCCTTGCCGCCGGCTGTTCGTCTGACGAATCTTGGGCTTCGGCAAGTTCCTGTTGTGACCACCGAGGTAGGCCAGTCGTTTGGTGCAACTGACCTACAGCAGCTGTTCAAGGTGCAACTGCCGATGGCACGACGGACCATACTTTTGGGACTCAACCAGGTCATCATGATGGCGTTCGGTGTCGTCGTGCTGGCGTCGCTGCTGGGCACTGGCGATCTCGGACAGATCGTGCTTGCTGCGTTGCAGAAGCAAGAGGTTGGTCGCGCGTTCGCAGCCGGGCTCGGCATCGTGTTGTTGGCAGTTGCGCTCGATCGAATCAGTACAGGTGAAAGGTCGTCTCGTCATTCACGGTTGGCTGCGGGGTTAGCCGACGTGTCGCCTCGCACTGTCACGCTTGTCGCGATCGCCTTGCCGATCGTTGCGATGGTGTTGGCGAGAGCCCTCGATGCGACGCAGTTTCCTTCGAGCCTGCAGCTCGATATCGCGCCAACGATCGACGGCTGGGTCGACTGGGTGCAGGACAATCTGCGCAAGGGTGTGCCGTTCATTGGTGGTACGCAAGCGGTCAGCGACTTCATCACGATCTACTTGCTTGATCCTTTGCGTGACTTCCTGCTCTGGCTGCCATGGCTGATGGTGATTGTGCTGGTGGCGTTTGCCGGTTGGCTCAGCAAAGGCTGGAAGCTGGCGGGAGCGATTGCGCTGTGCCTGAGCCTCATCGCAACAATGGGCTACGACAACAAGACGCTGCTGTGGGATCACGCGATGGACACCCTCAGCCAAGTGCTCGTGGCCATCGTTCTGAGCGTTGCGATCGCGCTGCCGTTGGGGCTGTGGGCCGGACGTTCGGATCGCGCCGACCGTGTGCTGCGACCGTTCCTTGATGGGGCGCAGGTGCTCCCACAGTTCGTGTACTTGCTCCCCGCGGTGTTCTTGTTCTCCGTCGGGCGGGCCGCCGGAGTTTTTGCCTGCGTCATCTATGCGATTCCTCCGTGCATCCGGCTGACATCGCTGGGGATGAGGGAGGTGCCGTTCGCTCCTCGCGAGGCGGCAATCTCGTTCGGCGCAACCGGGAGCCAAGAGATGCGCAATGTGCAGTTGCCACTTGCCCGCAAGGCAATCCTGCTGGGCATCAACCAGACCATGATGATGGTTCTCGCGACGGTGATCATCGCTTCCCTGATCGGTGCTGGTGGGCTTGGTCTGCTCGCCTATCGAGCGTCGGCCAAACCACAGATCGACTTTGGCCTTGGAACGGCGGGTGGCTTGAGTATTGTGCTGCTAGCCATCATGCTGGACCGTCTCACGCAATCGTGGGGTACACAGTCCGATTCCGACCGTGGTGCATGATGCGCGACGACTACCAGGTCTTGTCACACGACGAATTCTCAACAAAGGGGAGCACATGACATTCATCCGCAGGAAGGGACATCTCGCCATCGCGGGGGTCTTGATCGCAGCCGCGCTGGCTGCGTGTGGCGACGACGGCAAATCCTCCAGTGGCGGTGCTGCGACATCCGGCGCGGCTATCACGCTGGCGGTCAACCCCTGGACTGGTTCTGCCGTCAACGCGTACGTCGCCAAGGTGGTCATCGAGGCCAATCTCGGTACGCCCGTCGAGATCATCGACATTGACGAGAACGCCAGCTGGATCGGGCTCGACGATGGCACGATCGATGCCACGCTGGAAATCTGGCCGTCGGGTCACGCCGCCGACTACGAGACGTACATCACCGGCAAGAAGACCGTGGTCGACCTCGGCAAGCTAGGCCCGCAAGCCAAGATCGGTTGGTACGTGCCGAAGTTCGTCATCGATGCGCACCCCGAGCTGGCCACGTGGGAAGGCTTCAAGAATCCGGAGCTGGCGAAGTTGTTTGCCACCGCCGAGTCGGGCGACCTTGGTCAGTTCACCATGGGCGACCCCAGCTATGTGACGTACGACGAGCAGATCATCCAGAACCTCGGCCTACCGCTGAAGTACGTGGTGGCTGGCTCCGAAGCCGCATTGCTGACCGCCATCGACCAGTCGATTGCGGACCAGAAGCCACTGCTGATGCAGTTCTGGAAGCCGCACTGGAAGTCCGCAACAGTCGATCTGGTCGAGGTGAAACTGCCGTCCATCACGCCAGAGTGCGAGGCATCGTTGGCTGCGGCCGACGGCAAGTACGCCTGTGACTACCCGGTTGACGAGCTTTACAAAGCTGCCAACGCTGGCTTGGAGGCCAAGAACGCAGCGGTGTTCAAGATGCTGTCAGCAATGCAGCTCACCACCGATCAGCAGAGCGAGATCGGCAGCTTCATCGACGGCGACGGCATGCCGCCAGAAGCCGCCGCCAAGAAGTGGGTCGACGCCAACCCCGATGTGTGGAAGGCCTGGCTCGCCTGAGCTGAGCGTCCAGTCATTGCACTGAGCATGGCGGCGACGGTGAGCCACTTGTAGGTTTGCCGCCGCCGCAATGTCGCGTCAACGGCCGTGTCGCACGAGGCGATGTCACAAGGCGATGTCACAAGGCGTCAACTAAAGGAGCATTGGTGAGTGTTCAATCAACGTCGGTGGGGTACGTCGGCCTGGGCCACCTTGGCGTGCATTTGGCGCGCAGCCTGCTGGCCGCCGGCCACGCACTGGCAGTCACCGACCTCCATCAGGAATCCGCGGCCGGACTCGTTGCCGCGGGCGCGACGTGGGCTGACTCGGCGCAAGCAGTGGCCGAAGCGAGTGACGTGGTGTTTACCTGCCTGCCCTCGCCGGCAGCCGTCGACGCGGTGGTTGCCGGTCCGCATGGCGTGCTCACGGGTTTGCGTGCCGGCGGGACATGGATCGACAACAGCACCAATGACCGTGACGAGACTCTGCGGCTCGCAGCCGTTGCTGCCACAAAGGGCATCCGAACGCTGGAGGCGCCAGTCACCGGTGGCGTCCACAAGGCGGCGGCCGGCGAGATCACTGTGCTGGTCGGTGGCGAGGAAGCCCTGTTCGAGGAGCACCGGCAGCTGCTGGCCGCCATCGGCGACCCAGTGCTGTATATGGGTCCGCTGGGTAGTGCCGCGGTGATCAAGGTGATCACCAATATGTTGGCCTTCATCAACCTTGTCTCGGTCGGCGAGGCGCTGATGCTGGCCAAGCGCGGCGGCCTCGACCTGGCGAAGGCGTTCGAAGCAATTCGCAACAGCTCGGGCACCAGCTTCGTGCACGAGACCGAGGGCCAGGTGATTCTGAATGGCAGCTACAACATCGGTTTCACCATGGACCTGGCGTGCAAGGACCTCGGCTTCGCCACGCAATTTGGTCGTGACTTCGGGGTGCCGCTGGACCTCGCCGGCCATACCGAGCAAACATTCATCCGTGCTCGCTCGCAGTATGGCGGCGACGCGTGGTCCAGCCAAGTGGTCAAACTCTTGGAGGATGCGCTGGGCACAGACCTACGTGCACCAGGGTTCCCGGAGGTATTGGAATGAACTCAACCGAACTGCAAGCGCGCCGGCACCTGGCTGCGGCCTTCCGCTGGGCCGCACGGCTGGACATGCACGAGGCCACCGCGAACCACTTCAGCGCAGCGGTGTCGCAGGACGGCAGCCAGTTCTTGCTCAACCCCCGTGGCCGCCACTTCTCGCGGGTGACAGCGAGTGAACTGTTGCTCCTCGACGCATCCACGGCTGGTCATGACGGTGTCGACCCGGCGGCCGACCTCACTGCCTGGTATCTCCATGCGCACCTCCATCAACTGGTGCCACGCGCTCGCGTGGTCCTTCATACGCACATGCCCTATGCGACAGCGCTGACATGTCTGCGCGACTTCGAGTTTCTGCCGCTCGATCAGAATGCGTGTCGCTTCTACGGGCGCATCGCGTACGACCGCGACTACGCGGGCATGGCGCTGGACGACACCGAGGGCGTGCGTGTTGCGCGCCTACTGGGTGACGACAAGAGTGTGCTGTTCCTTGCGAACCACGGCGTGCTGGTGGTTGGCGCCACGGTGGCCGAGGCCTTCGACGAGCTGTACTACCTGGAGAAGGCCGCTCAGCTGCAGGTGCTGGCGTTGTCCACCGGACAGCCGCTGCAGCTGATTCCCCACGACACAGCGGCGCTGGCGTGCACACAATGGCAGGAGTATCCGCAAGCGGCAGACCTGCACTTTGCCGAGCTGCTGGCCATCCTTGATGCCGAATGTTCGGACTACGCGTCGTGAATGATCTCATCGCCGCCAACGTCGCCGATGCATCGGTGGAACTGACCTGGGCCGACGGCCGCACCAGTTCGCTGCTGTCACTGTGGTTGCGCGACAACGCTCCCGAGTTGCTGCACGCGACCACTCGCCATCGCGTGGTTGAAACCTCCACGATTCCAGATGACGTACACCCCTCAACCTGTTCGGTACACGACGGAGCGCTGCACCTCACATGGGCACACGACGGCCAGCAATCGGTGTATTCGGCTGCGTGGCTGCTGGAGAACGACTACTCAAACGGAGCGAGCTACGCAACCGTTCAGCCGACGCTGTGGGCTGGCAACTCAGTCGCTGAGATCCCGCACGCCAGCTGGCCGCATTTATTGGCCGACGACGTCGCTCGACGCGACTTTCTTCGCGGGTTCTGTTCGTATGGTCTCGCCCTTTTGTCCGACGTGTCCAACGAGCCGGGCAGCGTGTTGCACGTGGCAAGCAAGCTGGGTGTGGTGCGCTCGACCAGTTGGGGCACCGTCTTTGATGTCGTCTCGATGGTCGATGCCAACTCGGTCGCCTATACCAATCTGCCGTTGGTGGTGCACACCGACGAGGCCTACCGCGATCCAGCCCCCACCGTGCAGTTGCAACACTTCCTGCGAAACGACACCAGTGGCGGTTCGGCGACGCTGACCGATGGGTTCAAAGTGGCCGCCGATTTACGCCGCGATCAGCCAGCGATGTTCCGGCTTCTCAGCGAGCACTCGCTGCATTTCCACTTCGCCGATGCCACTGCGGAGTTGGCGGCCAGTGGCCCCGTCATCACTGTCAGCCCCGAGGGTGAGGTGACGGCAATTCGCTACTCGAACCACTCTGTTCGCCCGTTCCGCCTGCCCGCTCACGTAGTCGGCCCCTTCTACGAGGCCTATCGCACCTTCGGTCGCATGCGCGAGAGCGAGCAGTACCAATTGCGGCTCGACATGCAGGCGGGCGGGATGTACATCGTCGACAACCGACGCGTGATGCACGGTCGCTCCGGCTTCTCCAGTGGCGGTGCCCGCCACCTGCAGAGCTGCTACATCGAGCGCGACGAACTCGAGAGCCGCCTCACCATTTTGGAGCGTCACCTTCACAGCTAGCACCATGCCGCCTCGGCGACGGACTGGTCAGTCGACGCGCAACACGATCTTGCCGATGTGTTGCTTGGTCAGGAACAGCTGCTGCGCCTCCACGATCTGGTCGAGCGCGAACACGGCGGCAACCAGAGGCTTCACTTCGCCGTGCTCGAGGAGGCGAACCAGCCCGTTGAAGACGCCCTCGCCCAACACAGTGCAGCCGAACATCGTGATGTCGTTGAGGTAGAGCGTGCGCAGGTCCAACGCAACGTCCGGGCCGGCAATTGCGCCGGCGGTGGCATAGCGGCCACCGGGCGCCAGAGCGCTGAGTAGCGACGACCACGACCGCCCACCGACCACGTCGATGACGACGTCGAATGCGGCAGTGCCGAATGTAGCGATGAGGTCGCAGTCGCGATCTACGACCTCGATCGCACCGAGCGCACGGATCGCTGCATGTTTGGCCGACCCGCCGAGCGCGGTAACTGATGCGCCACGGCCCACCGCCAACTGAACCGCTGCCGAACCGACACCACCGGATGCGCCAGTGACCAACACTCGATCTGTGGCGGCCACGCCTGCACGTACGAGCATGTTCTCTGCCGTCGAGTACGAGCACGGGAACGACGCAAGTTCAATCTCCGTCAAGGGAGACTCGATCGGGTGAACGTGCCGCTCGGGCACGACGGCGAACTGGGCGAAGGCCCCGTCCACCTCCGACCCGAAGAACCGGGCGGCGACCAATGGCTCGTGAGGTGCTCGCCAACACGGCTCGATCAGCACACGACGACCGAGCAACGACGGTGAGACCCTGGCGCCGATGTCTGTCACAACACCGCATGCATCGATGCCTTGGATGCGTGGGAACTGGAACGAGCCGGTCCAGCCGCCGCCGCTGTACCAGCCCAGGCGTGTATTGATATCGGTGTTGTTCACCGCGGCGGCGGCAATTCGGATCAGTACCTCCCCCGCGCCGGCAACAGGCACGCGGAGGTCGTTGCGCACTGAGAGGCACTCGTAACCGCCGTGCCCGGTCAGCTGTACCGCTCGCATCCGGTCGCCCGTCACGCTCGGTAGAACTCCGTGGTCTCCGGTGGCAGGGGAGTGTTGCCCAAGATGAGGTCAGCGGCCTTCTCGGCCATCATCATCACCGGTGCATAGATGTTGCCGTTGGTGACGTACCGCATGGCACTGGCGTCGCAGACGCGCACGCCCTCGATGCCCCACACCTTCATCGTCAGCGGGTCGACCACGCTGTCGTCGTCTTCCGCGCCCATGCGGCAGGTGCAGCTGGGGTGCAGGGCGGTCTCGCCGTCCTTCTTGACCCAGTCCAAGATCTGCTCGTCGGTCTGTACCTCGGGTCCGGGTGAAATCTCGCCGCCGTTGTATTCGTCCATCGCCGCCTGCCGCAGGAGGGTGCGAGCGGTACGGATTGCTTCCACCCACTCGCGACGATCTTGGTCGGTGGAGAGGTAGTTGAAGCGCAGTGCCGGCTTTACCTTCGGGTCGGTGGAGACGATCTTCACCGACCCCTCCGAATTCGAATACATCGGGCCGACGTGCACCTGATACCCGTGACCGCCGGCGGGCGCTGTGCCGTCGTAACGGACGGCGATGGGCAGGAAGTGGAACATCAGGTTGGGGTACTTGACCTCGTTGTTACTGCGCGCGAACCCACCGGACTCGAAGTGGTTGCTGGCGCCAGCGCCCTTGCGGAACAGCCACTGGAGGCCAATGAACGGGCGCCGCCAGAACTGCAGGCTGGGCTGCAGGGAGACGGGCTTGGAACACGAGTGCTGCACGTAGACCTCGAGGTGGTCCTGCATGTGCTCGCCAACTGCGGGCAGATTGTGCACCACAGGAATGCCCAACTTGGTCAGCTCTTCCGCGTTGCCGACGCCACTGAGCTGCAACAGCTGCGGCGTGTTGAAGGCACCGCCGCACAACACCACTTCGGTGGCGTACGCGACCTTGCGCTTGCCGCGCACCGTGTACTCCACACCGGTCGCCCGTGTGCCGTCGAAGAGAACCTTGTTGACCAACGCACGAGTCGTGACCTTCAAGTTGGGGCGCTTCTTCACGGGGTGCAGGTAGGCGCGAGAGGCGCTGAGTCGGCGGCCACGGTGCACGTTGCGGTCGAAGCGGGCGAAGCCCTCCTGGCGGAAACCGTTGACGTCGGTAGTGCGTGGGTACCCCGCTTGCTCGGTGGCCGCGAGGAATGAGTCGATCAGTGGGTTCTGGGAAGGGCCGCGCTCCAGCACCAACGGACCCTTGCTGCCGCGCCATTCGTCGCCGCCGGCAAGGCAGTTCTCCATCTTCTTGAAGTAGGGCAGGCAGTGCGCGAAGTCCCACGTCTCCATACCCTTCTCTGCCGCCCAGCGCTCGTAGTCCAGCGGGTTGCCGCGTTGAAAGATCATGCCGTTGATGCTGCTACTGCCGCCCAATACCTTGCCGCGTGCGTGATAGATGCGGCGGCCGTTCATATTCGGTTCGGGCTCGCTCTCGTACTTCCAGTCGTAGAAGCGACTGCCGATGGGAAACATCAGCGCCGCAGGCATGTGGATGAAGACATCCCACTTGTAGTCAGGGCGACCGGCCTCCAACACCAGAACGTTGTTCTTGGGGTTGGCGCTGAGCCGGTTGGCCAGGGCCGAGCCGGCCGAGCCGCCGCCAACGATGATGTAGTCGTAACGATCCACGTGCAGCTACCTCTTCAGCATCAGTCGGGTCAATCGATTCGGATCTTGGCCGCGGCGGCTTTGACGACGTCGCCAATAGCCTCGGCACCGCGCTCGCCGGGAAAGCGCGACGCTGGACCGTACACGTGTAGCGAGGCGACAACTCGTCCGTCGGCCGTGCGCAGGGGCGCGGCCACCGAGTTGAGCCCAGCGGCGAACTCCTCCAGCGCCCAGGCGTACCCGTCGCTGCGCACGAGCTGCAGCCGTTGCAGCAGCATTGCGCCGTCGGTGATGGTGTGCGGTGTGAAGGCCATCAGCTCACTGGCGGCGACTCGCTTCGCGGCGGCGTCGTCGGCAGCAAGCACCACGTGGCCGGAAGGCACGGCGTACATCGGGATGCGGTGGCCGGTCCAGTCGCGCACCTGCAGTTCGCTGTCGGGGGTCATCTGGTCGAGATAGAGCATGTCGTCGCCGTCTGGAATTGAAATGCCAGCGGCTTCGCCGGTGAGGCGCGACAGCTCGGCCAGATGCGGGCGCGCCAGCGAGATCAGTGAGCGGCCCGGACGGGCAGCCGCAGCCAGCTCGATCATTGTCCAACCGACCCGATACTCGCCGCCCGCAGAGACCTGCTCCACCGCGCCGAGTTCCTCCAGCGTCGAGAGCAACCGAGAGACAGTGCTCTTGGGGAGGCCGACGCGGTCGGCGATATCGGTGACCCCGGCGGGCCCGGAGGCGAGCGAGCGCAGGACGTTGAAGGCACGCTCGATGGACTGGACAGTGGTCATCAGCGTGCCGGGAAGGCGCCCAACATCCGAGCGGCTGACAACGTGTTCTCCAGCAGGCAGGCGATGGTCATCGGCCCCGTGCCACGAGGCATGGGGGTGATGGCGCCGGCGATGGCCTGCACCGCGTCGAAGTCGACGTCGCCGACGATGCCCGCCTCGGTGCGCGAGACGCCGACGTCGACGACTGCCGCGCCCGGCTTCACATGAGCTGCGGTGACCATTCGGGCTTGGCCAGCACAGGCGACGATGATGTCGGCGGCGCGGCAGATCTCGATCATGTCGGCGGCGCTTGTGCGTGAGTGCGCAAGGGTGACCGTGGCATCGACGCCCTTGCGGCCCAGCAGCAGCACCTGCGGCAGCCCGGTGAGGGTGCTGCGGCCAATGACCACTGCGCGCTTGCCGGCCGTGGGCACGCCGTAGCGCTCGAGCAGACGCATAACGCCCAGCGGCGTGCAGCCGACGTGGCCGGGCAGACCACGAACGAGCCGGCCCATCGAGCGCTCGGTGAGGCCGTCGACGTCTTTCTCTGGCGGAATCAGCGCGAGTACCGGCTCGGGGTCGAGACCAGCGGGCAGTGGTAGCTGGCACAGAATGCCGTGGACGGCCGGGTCGGCCACCAGGGCGGACACGGCGTCTTCGACGTGCGCCTGGGTGGCGTCGTTCGGCAACCCCACGTGCTGCGAGATCATGCCCGCTTCGCCAGCCAGCTTGCGCTTGCTGGCCACGTACAGCTGGCTGGGCTTGTCGTCGCCGACCAGCACTGTCGCCAGGCAGACGGGCGGAGAGCCGGCGGCCTCGATGGTGGCGCGCAGCGAGGCGATGATCTCGCCGCGCAGCCGAATGCCATCCATCAAGATGGCACCACCGGGCGTGCGCTCAAAGTCTTCAGTCATTTCGATCCTTCACAGAACTTGATTTGAGGTCGGCGGGCGAACGCCAGGGAGCCGTCGATACGGAGGGAGCAGCCGAAGCGCAGCGGAGGCCGGTCGCGACCACTAGGAGAGCCCGATGATCTCACCGAACTCGTCGAAGTCGATGATGCTTGCTGCCGGAGCCGAACCGAGGCCGGGCATGGTGGTCATGTCGCCGCAGATCGGGTAGATGAAGCCTGCACCGACGCTGGCACGCACCTCGCGAACGTTCACGGTGTGGCCTGTTGGGGCACCCTTCAATGATGCGTCGGCGCTGATCGACAAGTGTGTCTTGGCGATGCAGACCGGCAGGTTGCCAAAGCCGTTTTTCTCGTAGCGGGCCAGCTGGGTGTTGGCGGCAGCGGAGTAGGTGACGTTGGCGGCTCCGTAGATCTTGGTCGCGACCTTCTCGATCTTGGTCTTCAGCGAGTCCTCGGCGTCGTAGGCGAACTGGAAGTTGCTGGGCTCGTCGCAGGCGTCGACGACGGCGCGAGCCAGGTCAATCGCACCCTTGCCACCGTCACTGAAGTGCGTGCACACGGCAACGCGGGCGCCGACGCTCTCGGCGATCTCGCGGATGGCCTGGTGTTCGCTCTCGAAGTCGCCGGGGAAGGCGTTGATGGCAACGACGGGGGAGACGCC
Organism: Ilumatobacteraceae bacterium; assembly: GCA_043740085.1. GTDB lineage: Bacteria > Actinomycetota > Acidimicrobiia > Acidimicrobiales > Ilumatobacteraceae > UBA668. The sequence continues at coordinate 62,530 of JAYUCY010000133.1, read as the reverse complement.
GTGCACCTTCACGTTTTCGATCTGCTTGATCAGGTTGGCGGCACCGGCGCGCACGTCGTCGGGGTTCTCGGCCAGTAGGTCGGCGGGCAGGGGCTTGCCGGCTACGATCTTGAACTTGCCGCTGTGCGCCTTGAGGGCACGCACGGTGGCCACCAGCACGGCGGCGTCGGGCACCATGCCAGAGGTGCGGCACTTGATGTTGAAGAACCGCTCGGCGCCCATGTCGGCACCGAATCCAGCCTCGGTGATCAGGTAGTCGCCGCAGCGCTCACCGATGAGGTCGCCGATGATGCTGCTGTTGCCGTGCGCAATGTTGCCGAACGGGCCGGCATGCACGATGACGGGCGTGTGCTCCAGCGTTTGTAGCAGGTTCGGCTTCAGCGCTTCCTTCATGATGACGGCCATCGAGCCTGCCGCGTGCAGCTGCTCGGCGGTGACCGGATCGCCGTCCTTCGTGTAGCCCACCACGATGCGGCCCATGCGAGCACGCATGTCCTCCAGCGATGTGGCGAGTGCGAAGATAGCCATCACCTCTGAGGCGGCGGTGATGTCGAAACCGGTCTGGCGGGTGACGCCATCCATCTTGCCGCCGAGGCCGACGATGATGTTGCGCAGGCTCCTATCGTTGACGTCGAGTACTCGACGCCAGGTGATGTTGTTCAGGTCCAGGCCGAGTTCGTTGCCCTGGTGAAGGTGATTGTCGACCATTGCGGAGAGCAGGTTGTGGGCAGCTGTCACCGCATGGAAGTCGCCGGTGAGGTGCAGGTTGAGCAGCTCCATCGGGATCACCTGGCTGTAGCCGCCGCCGGCAGCGCCGCCCTTGATACCAAACGTGGGGCCCATGCTGGGCTGCCGCAGGCTGATGACGGCGTTCTTGCCAATATGGGCCATCGCCTGGCCAAGGCCCACCGTGGTGGTGGTTTTGCCTTCGCCCAGGGGAGTGGGCGTGATGGCGGTGACCACGACGTACTTCGCCTTCGGTCGGTCGCTGAGCTCGGAAATGGCTTCCAGCTTGATCTTCGCCAGGTCATCGCCGTGCTGCTCGAGTAGGTGCGGGCCGATACCCATCTTGGCAGCGATGTCATTGAGCGGGGCCAAGGTTGCTGCGCGAGCAATCTCGAGATCTGATGGGAAGGACACAGGTACCCCTAGGGCTGTCAGTGGTGAGTGGTTTCGTCAGCGACAGTACACCACCAGTTCCGTCAGGTGGAACACGCCCACGATGCGGAACGGACACAATCTTTCACTCACAGGTCCTTGCAGAGACGCAGCGCGTCGTACACGGCGGCGTGAATGTTGCGGCCGGCGACGGCATCACCAATGCGGAAGAGCTGGTAGCGGCCCGAAGGGTTGGTGCGCACAGTCTGCGCAGCGCCGTTGATGAAGGCCGTGTGGTCCAGCTCACCCAGGTTGGAGGAACCCGCCACCAGCTCGTGATACAGCTCATCGTTGGCGGTCACTCCATGGTCGCCAACAACCGCATCGACCACTCGCTCGTGACGAACCGGCGAGTGATCGCTGCCGATTGCTACATGCAGCCGACCGTCGTCATCGCGCCGAACAGACCGGACGCGTTGGTTGAGCGTGACCCGCGTGTCGGTCTCGTTGAAGGCACGCGCATACGGCACCAGGTTGAGGCCGCCGACATCGACGCCCATAGTTCGCTCCGGTGTGACGACCTCCAGGTGAGCGCCGCTGCGGGCGATCAGTTCGGCCGTCGTCATCGCTGAATGCGTGCCGTCGTCGTCGTAGAGGATGACGTCGCCGCGGAGGCGCGCATCGCCACCAACGACATCCCACGCGTTGATCATCAGATGGCCGCCGCTTTCAATGGGCGGGTTCTGCGGCAGGCCTCCGGTGGCGATGATCACCACGTCGGGTTGCAAACCGGCAATCAGTTCGGTGTCGGCGTACGTGTTCAGACGAACGTCGACACCAAGCCGTTCGAGTTCGCTGACCCGCCAGTCGACAATGCCCAGCAAATCGCGCCGACGCGGATTTCGGGCGGCGAGACGAAGCTGCCCACCCGCCCACGGCATGGCCTCTAGCAGCGTGACGGTGTGGCCACGCTCACCGCAGACACGGGCGGCCTCCAACCCACCGACGCCGGCGCCGACGATGACCACCCTCCTGGGCGTAGCGGCTGGCTCGATGATGTGCGGCATGGAGAGCTCGCGACCGGTGGCGGCGTTGTGGATGCACAGCGCCTCACCAGCCATGTAGATGCGGTCTAGGCAGTAGGTGGCGCCCACACAGGGGCGAATGGTGGCTTCCAGGCCCTGCTCGATCTTGCGCACCAGATACGGGTCGGCAAGATGGGCGCGCGTCATGCCGATCATGTCGACCTTGCCCTCGCGCACTGCGTGCCGTGCGGTCGCAACGTCGTCGATCTTGGCGGCGTGGAAGACCGCCAACCTGGTGCGCTCGCGGACCATGCCGGTGAAGTCGAGATGCGGAGCCGAGGGCATGCCGTGAATCGGGATCACATTGCTGAGCACAGCGTCGTTGACGATGCTGCCGCGAATGACGTTGACGAAGTCGATCAATCCCTCCGCCGTCAGCTGTTCCAGGATGACGATGCCGGTCGGTGTGTCGATGCCGTCCGGGCGCGTCTCGTCGACAGCCATTCGCAATCCCACCAGAAACTCGCCACCCAATCGCTGACGAATTGCCCGCAAAACGGCAAGCGGGAAACGCATCCGGTTCTCGTGGCTGCCACCCCACTCGTCGGTGCGGTGGTTGGTGGCGGGTGACCAGAACTGATCGAAGAGATGGCCGTACGCCTCGATCTCGATGCCGTCCATGCCGCCGTCGCGCATCCGCTCGGCGGCATCGGCGTAGTCGTTGATGATGCGCGCGATGTCCCACGGCTCGGCCTGCTTGGGGTGCGAGCGATGCGCAGGCTCGCGCAGCGCCGACGGTGCCACCACCGGCAGCCAGTCGTCCTGGCCCCATCCAGTGCGGCGCCCGAGGTGACTGATCTGGATCATCGCCGCGCAGTCGTGCTCGTGGATCTCGTCGGTCATTCGTCGAATCCAGGGCACGATCGCGTCGTCGAACGCGTGCAGGTTGCCAAAGGCCGGCGGGCTATCGGAGCTGACAACGGCGGTGCCGGCGGTCATTGTCATCGCCAGCCCACCCTTGGCTTTCTCCACGTGGTACGCCCGGTAGCGGTCCTTGGGCATCCCGTCCTCGCTGTACGCAGGCTCGTGCGACGTACTGAGCACACGGTTCTTCAACCGCAAGTGCTTCAGCTGAAACGGCTGCAACAGCGGGTCGTCGTTCATCGGTCTGTCATCCGTCGTACTCGTGCTCGGTCAAACCTGTTGCGGGCGTGTGGTAGTCGGCATGCTCTGCTGTCCACCATGCCGTAGTGGTGTGCAGGCCAGTCGGCTGGTCGAGTGCCCCGGCACACAACGTCAGGTACTCGGAACGCGCCAACGCTTTCCAAAACATCGACGACCCGCATCGCTGGCAGAACCCGTAGGCCACTGAAGCGTCAGGGGAGTACCAGGCCAAGGTGGCACCGTCGATCGTGACGTTGGCAACGAGGGCCCGGGTCGCCGCCATGTGATGACCGGTGAATTGGCGGCAGCGTTGGCAGTGGCAGTTCCACACCTCGCGCACTTCGCCGGTCACGGAGTACGTGACGCCACCACACATGCAGCGGCCCTCGAGAGTGGACGCTTCAGCAGCATTCATGTCAGTACCACTGGTCCGGCATCTCGGCCTTACGCCGACCGACGAAGTCCTGCAACGCAGCATCGACGTCGTCGGCCATGGGAGGTAGTTCGTAATCGCGCAAGGTCTCGTGCACTTTCACCGCCGCGCGTTGCTCGGCAGTGGTCTCCCCGTTGTCGCGCCATTGCTCGAACGACGAGTTGTCGCTGAGGGCGGGCTCGTAGAACGCGGTCTCGTAGTGGCGCAGTGTGTGCTGCGAGCCGAAGAAGTGCTTCCCTGGCCCAACCTCGGCGAAACCGTCGAGTGCGAACTGGTCGTCGTCGAGTGCCATGCCCTTGAGGTAGGTGTGGGCCGACCCGCACAGGTCGAGGTCCATCATGAACTTCTCGTAGCCCATGGCAAGCCCACCCTCCAGCCAGCCAGCGGAATGGAGGATGAAGTTGGCACCACACAACAGCGCGGACAGCATGCTGACCGCGGACTCTTGCATCGCCTGACCATCGGGCACCTTCGAGGCGGTGAATGCACCGGAACAGCGAAGTGGGAGGCCTACTCGTCGTGCGAGTTGACCGACCACCAGCGATCCGAGCGCCGGCTCGGGCATGCCGAATGTTGGGCTGCCGCTGCGCAATGCCATTGAGGAAAGGAAGTTGCCGTAGATCACCGGCGCGCCGGGCCGTATCAGCTGGGTGAGCGCAACGCCGACCATTGTCTCCGCGTGCGCCTGCGCTACTGCGCCAGCGGTCGTCACGGGGCCCATGGCGCCACCGAGAATGAACGGCACCACGACCGCGGCTTGGTTGGCGGCGGCGTAGGTCTTCAGCGCGCCGGTCATGGTGGCGTCCCACACCAGCGGGGAGTTGACGTTGACATTGCCCAGGATGGCGCAGTTGTTCTCCAGGAACTCGCTACCAAACGCAATGCGAGCCATCTCGATGCTGTCGGCAGCACGCTCGGGGGCGGTGACCGAGCCCATGAATGCCTTGTCGCTGCAGCGCAGGTGGGCGTACACCATGTCGAGATGGCGCTTGTTGACAGGCACGTCGGTTGGCTCGCAGACGGTGCCACCCGAGTGATGCAGCCAGGGCGTCGCGTAGGCCAGCTTGACGAAGTTTTGGAAGTCGGTGAGTGTGCCGTACCGTCGGCCACCGGGCAGGTCGCGTACAAACGGTGACCCGTAGGTGGGGGCGAGAACCACGTTGTTGCCACCGATCTGCACAGACCGCGATGGATTGCGTGCGTGTTGGGTGAACTCTCGCGGAGCCGTCGCGCACAGTGTGCGGACGTGGCCTGGGTCGAACCGGACGCGTACGCCATCGACTGACGCGCCTGCGTCGCGGAACAGTTGCAGCGAGTGCTCGTCGTCGTGGAACTCGATACCGATCTCGGCGAGTAGTTGATCAGCCTTCGTCTCCACCAGCGCGAGGCCTTCCTCGCCGAGCAGCTGGTATGGGGGAATCTGTCGACGAATGAACGCTGGCCCCTGGCGATGTGCATCAGCGGCACGGAGGGCTGCGCGGCCGGCGCGCCCGCCGGTGCGAGTGCGGGCTGGATTCGCTTCGACCTCGTTCATGGTCAGTCACATCTCAGTGAGTGCTGGACTGCAGTCGCGCCAGCTCGTCGGGCGGAATGTGGCAGCGAATGGTGTGCCCGACGACCACTTCGACGATGGGCGGTTCGGTGGTTTCGCAGAGACCCGCGATCGCACGGTGGCAACGCGGGTGAAAGACACAGCCACTGGGCGGGTTGGCGGGGCTAGGGATCTCGCCATCCAGGCGAATACGTGCTCGCGCCTCGCCGTCGACACTTGGCACCGCCGAAATCAGCGCCTCGGTGTAGGGGTGGTTCGGCCCGGCAAACATGTCGGCCGTGGTAGCGACTTCCATGATGCGCCCGAGGTACATCACGGCGATGCGGTCGGCCAGATAGCGCACCACACCGAGGTCGTGGCTGATGAACACGTAACTGGTGCGCTGGTTGCTCTGTAGCTCGGCGAGCAGGTTGAGGATGGCTGCCTGCACCGACACATCGAGCGCGGAGGTGGGCTCATCGCAGACCACGATTCGCGGGTCGCCGGCGAAGGCGCGGGCAATGGCCACGCGCTGCTTGAGCCCGCCCGACAACTGCCGTGGCTTCATATCGAGGTGGCGTGGCGAAAGACGTAGGTGGTCGGCGAGCGTGGCGACACGCTCGTTGGCGGCAGCCTTGTCCTTGCCCGTGAGCTTCTTCACCGAGCGCAGGAGAATGTTGCGCACCGTCCACGATGCATTCAGCGCCGAGTCAGGGTTCTGGAAGATGATCTGCATGGCACGTTTGTCGTCGGCGGTGCGCTGACCCACCTTGGAGGCCAGCTCGCGTTGATCGAGTGTCAGACTGCTGCCCACATCAGGAGCGTGTACGCCCAACAACGCCTTGGCCAGCGTGCTCTTTCCCGAGCCGGATTCGCCGACCAAGCCGAGCGTCTCTCCATCGGTCAGCGAGAGATCCACCCCGACCAGGGCGGGCACGTCGTGGCCGGACTGACGGAACGTCTTGGAGACGCCGGTGATCTGCAACACCGTGTCGGTGCCCGCAGCGCGAAGCGCGGTGGGAACCGGTGCGTCGATCTTGGACACCTGGTCGACGTGGTGGCAGCGAGTGAAATGACCAACGGCGACTTCGACAATGGGGGCGACTTCGGTCCGGCACTTTTCGTCGGCGAGGGGGCAGCGGTCGACGTAGACACAGGTTGGCAGGTCGGCGCCCAGCACCGGCAGCGTGCCGGGAATGGTGGCCAGGGCGCTGTGACTCTTGTGCATTCCGTGCCGGGGGAGCGAACGCAGCAGCCCCACCGTGTAGGGGTGCTTGGGGCCATCGAACACTTCCTGCGCATCGCCTTCCTCGACGATCTTGCCGGCGTACATGACGCCGACGCGATCGCACATCGAGCGAATGACGCCGAGGTTGTGCGCGATCAACAAGATGGCCGCGCCGGTCTCGTTGCGCAGTGCGCGCACGAGGTCGAGCACCTCCGCCTCCACCGTCGCATCCAGCCCCGTCGTGGGCTCATCGAGTACCAGCAGTTTCGGGTCGCAGGCCAGCGCCATGGCGATGACCACCCGTTGCAGCATCCCGCCGGAGAGTTGGTGCGGAAAGCGGCCCATTACTCGCGCCGGGTCGGCGATCTGCACCTTGCGCAACGCGTCGAGCGCGCTTCGCTGAGCGACAGCGCCGGATTGACCGAGAATCGTGAATGACTCGATCAGCTGCCGGCCAATCTTGATGGTGGGGTTCAGCGAGCTGCCCGGGTCCTGATACACCATCGATGCTTTGTGCAGGCGGAACTCGCGCAGCTGCGAGCGATTCATCGACGTGATGTCGTCACCGTCGACCAAGATCTGGCCACTGGTGATGATGCCGTTGCGCGGCATGTACCTGAGCGCCGCGTACGCGGTTGTGCTCTTGCCGCAGCCTGACTCGCCGACGAGGCCGTATGCCTCGCCGGGCTTGATCTCGAAGGAGACACCGCGCAGCACCGGGCGCGGCACGCCACGGACGTTGTACGCGAGATGCAGGTCCTTGATCTCCAGCGCCAGGGTGGAGGTGCCCAGGGGGGTGGTAGTCGTACTGCTCATCGTTCGTACACCGCCTGGATCGAGTCGGCTATGAGGTTCACGGCCACGACCAGCGTGGCAATAGCGAGTGCGGGGAACGTAACCGGCCACCACTGGTCCGCCGGCAAGAGGTCGCGGCCCTCGGCGATGGCGAGGCCCCAGTCCGGGGACGGGCGTTGCAGGCCGACTCCGAGCAGGCTGAGTGTGGCGACCGTGAAGATGGAATAGCCGATGCGAACAGTGAGTTCGACGATGATCGGAGCCGTGATGTTGGGCAGAATCTCACGGGTCATGATGAACGCGCTGGACTCGCCACGGAGTTTCGCTGACACCACGTAGTCAAGATCTCGCTCGCCCATCACCGTGGAGCGAACGGTGCGAGCAACGATTGGCGTGAACAGCAGCGCGACCACGTAGATGATGATCACGTTGCGCGACCCAAAGCTGATGGCGTCCAGTATGGCGCTGTCCTTGCTGAGCGTGAGGATGAAGAGACCGACCATCACCACCGGCAGCGCCAGAAATGCCTCCACAATGCGGCTCAACACATTGTCGACAACGCCGCGGTAGTAGCCCATCAGCATCCCAAGGATCGTGCCGAAGATGATCGACAAGACGGCGGCGACCGGTGCCACCATCAGCAGGTCGCGGGCGCCCATCATCACCCGCGAAAGGATGTCGCGGCCGATCTTGTCGGTGCCGAACCAGTGAGCGTTGCTCGGTGGGCATGGTGCCCGCCCACAGCTGAGACCATCGCGATCCTTGAACGGGTCGTACGGGGTGATTCGGTCGCCAAGGATTGCGCAGGTTGTCCAGAAGCCGGCAATGAACACGCCAATGATGAAGCCGGGTCGGCGGCGCAGCAAACGCCAGCGTTCGCGGCGCGCTGTCTTGCGTTCGGCCATCGAGGCCTCCAGCACGTTTGAGGTCGCTGGTCGGTCAGGCGTCGGCTGAGTCGCGGGGGTCACCGTGTCGGTCATGACGACCCCAATTCAAGACGAGCGCGGGGGTTGAGCCACGCAATGAAGAGGTCGGCAAACAGTGTGGCGACCATGTAAATCAACGCGGAGATGATGACCGCGACCTGCAGTACCGGTAGATCGCCATCGGTTGCGGCGTCCAGCAGCACTCGTGAGAAGCCCGGGTAGTTGTAGATGAACTCAACGCCCAGAATGCCGCTGATGAGATAGCCAACCTGCACCGACATGACGGTGATGGTGGGGGCGATGGCGTTGCGCAGTACGTGAGTGCGCATCACCTGCAAGCCTGAGAGGCCCTTCATCGAAGCGGTCCGGACGTAGTCCGAGTCGAGTGCCTGGATGGTGCCGGCACGCATCATGCGAGCGATGTAGCCGAAATATGCCAGCGCCAACGCCATCGCCGGAATCAGTAGAAACCGAAGTTGACCGAAGAGTGACAGTTTCTCCGCCTCGGTGCTGTACACCGGCTCGAGCCAGCCCAGCTTGAGGCCGACGCCGACCATCAGCAGGGCACAGGTGACAAACTCGGGAATGGAGGAGGCGGCAAGACCAAAAAGCACGATGGTGCGGTCGGTCTTGCGATCGCGGAACTTGGCCGCGATCAAACCGCCGCCGATGGAGATCGGTGTTGTGATGAGCAATGCAAGAACCGCGATCTTCGCCGTCTTCGCCAGCGGCGTACGGAGGTACTGCCACACCTCGTACTGCGGGTACTTCCACGAGTGCCCGAAGTCGAAGGTGAACAGGCCCTTGATCAATCGGAAGTACTGCGTGAGAAATGGATCGTTGAGACCGTTGGCCGCACGGAATTGCTGCACCGACGCCTCGGGTGCCTGTGCCCCAAGAATCAGGCGGGCCGAGTCACTCGGCAGGAACCAGGTCATCAAAAAGACGATGGTGGCCAAAAGCCAGAGTGTGACGAGTGAGAGCAACACACGTTTGACGATGTATCGAAACATTGGCCGTCCTTCGCCGTACCTGGCGTCGTGGATGGGAACTGTGGCTGGGATCTGTGGTGGGTCAACCACAGATAGTCGAAAGGGGGCTGGCCGCAGGTGCAGCCAGCCCCCTTTGAACGGTCAGATCAGACCTGTGCGGCCTTCTGGAGCAACATGTGGCCAAGGGCCGTGAACTCGACGCCAGTGAACGTCTTGGAGAAGCCGGCCAGGCCGTTGTACCGATAGGCAATTGCTGCCGGCACGTCTTCCCACATGGTGGACTGGATTTTGCCGCACGCAGTCATGCGAGCGTCGTTCTCGCCGCTGGACTGGTACTCCAGAATCGCTGCGTCGAGGACGTCGCTGGCGTACTGCGAGCTGTTCCAGTCGCCACCGCTGCGGAACGCCTTCAACAGGTAAATGTCCGGAGTGGGGCGGTGTCCGTAGTCGACGATGCCCAGTTCGGCGGAACCTGCGCACGGGTACGTCACGCACCACTGCGTGCCGTAGAACGTGGAGTCCGACTCAACATTGAGAGTCAGGTCGAAGCCGGCGTCGGCGAGCTGCAACTGCAGCAGCTCTGCAAGCTGCGGGATCTCCTGCAGGTCCACGGCGTTGAGGGTGGCCTTGATGCCATCAGGGAAGCCCGCGTCTGCAAGCAGCGCCTTGGCAGCAGCGGTGTCGCGAACGCGCTGGTCGACTGCGTCGGGATTGAAGAAGGTGTACAGGTCGAAGATGACGTGGTCGTTCGCAACGCTGGCCTTCCCGTCGAACAGTGTGTTGATCAGTTCTTCGCGGTCGATGCCGAGGGCAAACGCCTGGCGGACGCGCTTGTCGATGAACTGACCTTCATCGCAGCCGAACCAGATCTCGCGATGAGTTGCTGCTTCGACTTCGACAACGTTGAACGAGTCGTCGCTGAGCAGGGCGTCGCCTCCGACCACTGAGAACTGCTGAATGGCGTCGACTGAACCACCAGACATTGCCGTGACCTGCGCGGCCAGGTCGGAGAAGAACTGCATGTCAACCGACGCGAGCGGGATGGCGCCGCCCCACCATGCATCGTTGCGCTTCCACTTGATGCCGGTGTTGGGGTCGTAGGTGTCCAGGATCCACGGCCCGGTTCCCACGGGTGTTGCGTCGAGCGTGGAGCCAGACACAAAGCTCGCCGGAGTGATGGCGCCCTGCGGGTTGAAGATTGACACCAGGTACGGGAGGCTGGCGTTGGGCGCGTCGAGCGTGAAGACGACTGTGAGGGCGTCGGGCGCGGTGACCGCGCCGTCGACGAGCCGCTGAGTGGGGCCGGCATCGCCTTCGGGGGCCGGAGCGTCGGGGTCGTCCTCGGTGGGCAGCGAGCCGCCCAGTGCGTCGCCCGCTGATGCGATGCGACCCATGGTGGCGACCACGTCGGCCGACGTGAAGTCGCTGCCGTCGTGCCACTTGACGCCTTCGCGGAGCTTGAAGGTCCACTCGGTGGAGTCGGCGTTGGCCGTCCACTCGGTGGCCAGCATGGCGCCAATGCCAGCGCCTTCGGGGCCGGTGAGGTACTCCAAGGTCTGTGAGATCACGTTGTAGGTGCCGAGGTCGACCATGGCGATCGGGTCGAGCGGGCTGGCCGGCTTGGTGGTGGCGACGCGGATGGTGCCACCAGCGGGTGTCTCGCCGACGGTCGACTCGGTAGCAACGGTCGTGTCGGCAGCAACCGTCGTCTCGCCGCCAACAGCGGCTTCGGTGGTCTTGGTGTCGGCCTTGTCGTCGCTGCATGCGGCCATGACCACGCCAATGGCGGGAATGGCGAGACCGGCACCGACGAGCTGGCGACGCGTGAACTGGCCTCGCAACTGGAGACCCTGAGTGGCTTCGTTGTCCATGTGGTCCATGGATGCATTCCCCCTTGAAAAAGCGACCCTGATCGGCCGTGCTGCGGAAACATAGTGCGGCGCGGCTAGCAGGTCAACAACTCACGCCTAATTCCTTGTACAAGTGCACCGTGAATTCTGTACCGCCAACTCGGTTCGCGGCCGCCTCGTGGTGGACATGATCGGGGTCGAGCAGCGCGATCAATACGTTGGCATCGAGAAGGTAGGTCACTCATCGTCCAGAAGGTCGCGGATCTCATCGCTGCTGACCGCGTCACCGCATCATGATGCGACTACGCGCGCATGCGGAGGCCCTGCGGGTCCAGTACCGGTTCGTGTTGCAAGCTTGCAGGGCGACGGCGGCCGATGATCTCGATTTCGAAGCCGGTGCCGTCGGTGGCCAGTTCGGCCGGGATGTAGCCGAGGGCGAGCGAGACACCGCTGTAGTGGGCGTAGCCGCCGCTGGTGACCCAGCCAACGACGCCGTCGCCGTGCCACACAGGCTCGTCGCCAATGACGTCGGCTGGGGCATCGGGGTCGACTTCGACCTTGAACATCACCAGCTTTCGCTTCGGGCCTCCGGAGGCGAGTTCGGCCTCGACGGCCTCGCGACCGATGAAGTCGTGATCGAACTTCAGCACGCGATCCATTCCTGCTTCGAGCGGTGTATAGATCGGTCGGTACTCGCGGTACCAGGTGCCGAAGTTCTTCTCCAGCCGCATCGTGATCAGCGAGCGGAAGCCGAACAGCCGCATGTCGAACTCTTGGCCGGCCTCCCAGATGAGGTCGAACAGGTAACGCTGGTATTCCGGCTGCACCCAAATCTCGTAACCGAGATCGCCCGAGTACGTCATCCGTGACAGCCACACCGGCGCCATGCCGATGTCGACCTTACGGAAGGCCATGAACGGGAAGTCTTTCGACGCCAGCGAGGTGTCGGTCAGCTTCTGCAGCACGTCGCGCGACCGCGGGCCGGCCACGGTGAGGCCGACCATCGACAGTGCGAGCACTTCGAAGCGGATCTGTGTGTTGTCCGGCAGGTGAGCGAGGAACCACCGCGGGTGGTGCACTTCGGCAGCCTGCGAGCCGAAGAGGAAGAACTCGTCATCGCCGATCCGCGAGACCGAGAACTCGCCCTCGATACGTCCCTGCGGGTTCAGCATGGCGGTCAGATTGGTGCGGCCGATCTTGGGCAGCGAGTTGGTGAACAGTCCCTGTAGCCATTCTGCAGAACCGGGGCCGCTGACCTTGTACTTGGCGAAGTTGGACGCTTCGCTGAGACCGACCCGTTCGCGCACGGCCCGTGACTCTTCAGCCACGACCTCGAACGCGTTCGAGCGGTAGAACGTGACGTCTTCCTTCGGCTCCTCGCCAGGCTTCTGAAACCACAACGGGTGCTCAAGGCCGAAGCCTGCACCCCACACCGCGTTGTGGTCGATGAGGCGGTCGTAGATGGGTGTTGTGTGCAGCGGGCGGGCAGCGGTGAGCTCTTCGTTGGGGAACGTGATGCGGAAGCGGCGGGAGTAGTTCTCGCGCACCTTCGCGTTGGTGTATGCCAGCGTGGCGTAATCGCCGTAACGGGCCACGTCCATTCCCCAGATGTCGGCGCCAGGGTCGCCATGCACCATCCAGTTGGCCAGTGAGAGCCCCACGCCTCCGCCCTGCGAGAGGCCGGCCATGACTGCGTTGGCCATCCACATGCCGCGCATACCCTTGATCGGGCCGATCAGCGGGTTGCCGTCGGGGCTGAACGTGAACGGTCCGTTGACGAACTTCTTGATCCCCGCCTTGCCGACGAGCGGGAAGTGCTCGAACGCCCTTTCCAACTCGGGTGCGATGCGGTCGAGGTCGTGGGGGAGCAGCTGGAACACGAAGTCCCACGGCGTCTCCTTCGGTGCCCACGGGCGGTTGTCCTGCTCGTAGGTGCCCAGCAGGATGCTCTGGCCTTCCTGGCGGGCGTAGATTTCGCCGGCAAAGTCGATCATGTGCGGCAGCTCGCGACCATGCGTTGCGTTGTACTCGATGACTTCCGGCATCGGCTCGGTCATCAGGTAATGGTGCTCCATTGCGAGCACGGGAAGCTCGAGGCCAGCCATGCGACCGACTTCGCGAGCCCACAGGCCGCCAGCGTTGACGACGTGCTCGGCGTGGATGATGTGGTCGCGATCGGTGATCACATTCCATGTGCCGTCCTGGCGCTGCTGCAGGTCGGTGACCCAGGTGTCGGTGTAGACCTCGGCGCCACGGTTCTTCGCGCAGATTGCGTAGGCGTGCGTGACGCCGTACGGGTCGACGCTGCCTTCGTCCTCGTCGTACAACGCGCCGACGAAGAACCTCTCCTCTAGCAGCGGGTTCAGTTCTTTGGCTTCCTTCATGGAGATGATCTCCATGTGCATGCCCAGGTAGCGGCCGCGAGCCTGCGCCATGCGCAGCCAGTCCAGACGTTCGGGTGTGTCGGCCAACTGAATGCCGCCAGGCATGTGGATGCCGCAGTTCTGGCCGGACTCGGCCTCGATCTCCTTGTAGAGGTTGACCGTGTACTGCTGCAAGCGGGCCACGTTGGGGTCGCCGTTGAGTGTGTGCATGCCGCCGGCGGCATGCCAGGTGCTGCCAGCAGTGAGCTGCTTGCGCTCCAGCAGCACGACATCGGTCCAGCCAGCCTTGGTGAGGTGGTAGAGCACGCTGGCACCGACCACACCTCCGCCAACGACGACCACCTGTGCGGATGACTTCATTGCATTCCCCTTGTTGACATGTCGTTGACGTATCTAGAAATCGGTGGCGACGCCGCCTTCGGCGACGCGACGGTCGACGAAGGCTCGCAGTTCGGACTTGATGGTGGGGTCCATTGCAGGCGGCTCGTAGGCATCCAAGTATTGGGTGACCAGCTGCTCGACCTTTTGGTCGGCCGTCGGACTGCCCGCCTCCTGCCACGACTCATAGTTGCGCCAGTCCGAGACCAATGGCTTGTAGAACGCGTGCCGGAACCGGTCCTGAGTGTGTTGCGTGCCAAAGAAATGGCCACCCGGGCCGACCTCTTCGATCGTGTCGATCGCCAGCGTTTCAGCGTTGACCGGTACCGGCTCGAGTATTGCGGCCACCATCGCCAGCAGGTCGGCATCGAGCACCATTTTGCCGAGGCTGGCATGCAGCCCGCCTTCCATCCAGCCTGCGCCGTGCATCAGGAAGTTGACGCCGCCCATGATTGCGCCCCACAGCGAAAAGACGCTTTCGTAGGCCGCCTGCATGTCGAGCGCGTTTGCGGCACAAACATTGCTGCTGCGATAGGGAAACCCGTAGCGGCGGGCCATCTGGCCGCCGATCATTGCGGTGCGCACGTACTCGGGGGTTCCGAACGCAGGGGCACCCGATTGCATGTCGACGTTGGAGGTGAAGCCGCCGTACATCACTGGTGCGCCCGGGTTGATGGTCTGCACGAACGTGATGCCGCCGAGCGCCTCCGCGTTCTGCTGTGCGACGGCACCGGCAAGCGTGATGGGTGCCATCGCGCCGGCCAGCGTGAAGGGCGTGACCACGATGGGCTGATTGTGTGCAGCGAATTCCATCATCCCCTGCGCCATTGGTGTGTCCAGGGTGAGGGGGGAGTTGGTGTTGACGACCGTGATCACCGAGGGCTCGCGATGGAGCGTTGCCATGTCGATGCCGCGGGCGATGCGTACCATTTCCAGCGCGTCGCGGTTGCGCTGGCGGCCGAGGCTGTAGCAGTGCAGGCCCTTGTCAGTCAGCGTGAGGATGTCGTAGCTGGCTTCCAAGTGACGGATGCTGTGGTGCAGATCGACGGGCTCGACCGGGTAGCCGCCGACGTAGTGCACGATGTTGAGCATCTGTGCCAGCTTCAACAGGTCCTGAAAGCCGGCACGGTCGCCGGTGCGGCGGACGCCGTTGCGGTCGATGTAGTGGGGGGCGCTGCCGACGGTGCCAAACGTCATCCAGCGGCCACCGATGCGCATGTTGTGCGCAGGGTTCCAGCTGTGCAACGTGAACTCGCTGGGCGCCTTCGCCACCGAGGTCTCGACCAGTTCACGTGAGAAGCGAACACGATGAGTCGACTCGTCGACCGCAGCCCCGGCCTCGCGCATGATGCTGCGCGACTCGGCGTCGATGAACTTCATACCGATTCGTTCGAGAATGGTGAGGCTTGCCTCGTGGATTGCTTCCACTTCGTCGGCCGACAGAACTTCGGTGTGGTTGAGCCGCATGCTGGGCTGCCGGAACGGCGCTTGATACGGGAGCCGCGGCCCGCGCTCGGATCGTGCACGTCCACCGCGGCGGCCCTCTGATTGAGTTTTGGCCGAACGGGTCGCGGCCTGGTCGGCGGGCTCTTGCTGCATGTCGGTCACGGATTTCGACACTACACGCTCAGAGGAATTCCTTGTACGGTCGTCTCAGGAATTCCGCCTCGCGCGCACCATTTCAACCTGTAACACGCAAAGCCGCGAACCGGTACGGTCGTGCGGGTAACGTACAGGCGACCGAGCCGGGCACGCGGCCGGTGAGTGGGTGGAGGCGGAGTTGTCGAATGACACTTCTCAGTTCAAAGCAATCACGGTAGCGATTGCACCTTCAAGAAGGTCGACGGAGTGGCCGACGGTTGCCTTGCTGGCGGCGTTCTTCGCTGCGTGGCTGTCGGTGGTGCTGCTGCACGATTCCATTCCCTGGCTCTTGCAACTCGTCGTGTTGGTTCCTCTCGGCGGATTGTGGATGTCGCTGGGCCACGAACAGCTACACGGGCACCCAACGAGGTGGACCTGGGTGAATACCGCCATCGGATCGGTTCCCCTGTCGCTGTGGCTGCCGTTCAAGCGTTACAAGGCGCTGCATATCAGGCACCACCTCTCGGACCTCACGTACCCGGACGACGACCCGGAGTCGTTCTACGTGTCGCCACCGTCGTGGCATCGGGCCAGCCCGTGGCGACGCCGCTATTTCGTTTGCATGCGCACGATTCCGGGTCGTCTGACGTTCGGAGTGCCGCGAGGCATCATTCGTTTCTGGCGCAGGGAAATCCGCCTTGCCCCGCGCGGCGGGATAGTGGGTCCCTGGGCCTCGCACCTCGCGGTATGCGCAGCCCTCGGGTGGTGGCTATTCGGCATCGTTGGCTTCAATCCGCTGGTGTACGTCGCGGGCTTTTGTCTCGGTGGTGCGTCGTGTACTCAGTTGCGTTCGTTCGTGGAGCACGCGGCCGTTGCCGAAGGGACGAGGAGTGCGGTGGTCAAGGCCAGCCCGCCCGTCGCGCTGCTTTTCCTCAATAACAATCTGCACCACACGCACCATGCCGCGCCGCAGTTGGCCTGGTACAAGATTCCGGCGTTGCACCGCGAGATGGGCTCCGACGCATTGGCCGAAAAGGGCGCCGGGTTGTATGCGGGTGGCTATCTCGAGGTGGTGCGGACGTACTTCTTCACCCCCTTCTGCCAACCGGACCACCCACTCTCGCCGGGCGCGCGGCCGTACGGATCGCGTGGCATTTCGTGACGGACGAGCCCATGGTCGCGTCGCTGGCGATGTATCCGTTCGAACCGCTTCGGAGTGCAACGGATTCGCTCTGGAACGTAATCCGTCAGCATCTCGGCTGGGGGCCACCCTCGCTCGAGTGGGAGGTTCTGGTTCCTGTGGTCTGGCGTCACCCCGACCTGCTGTTGGCGCAGACATGCGGCTGGCCGTTGGTGACGCAGTTGGCAGATGAAGTCGCCGTCGTTGGCACGTTTGACTACGACGTGCCGGGTGCAGCGGGTGGCAGGTATCAGTCGGTGCTCGTCACTCTTCATCCGACCACCTTCGAGGAACTGCGGGCGCGTCCTGGCGTCGTAGTGGCGATGAACAGCTCCGAGAGTCTCTCCGGCTGGGTCAGCCTGCAGAGTGCGTGGGGTGGTGTGCCTCCCGACATTGTCGAGACCGGCTCGCACATGGGGAGCGTTCGTGCCGCCGCCGATGGTCGTGCAGACGTTGCGTCAATCGACGCAGTCTCGTGGGCGTTGATCTCGTCGCTCGAACCGCTGCTGGTCAGCGAATTGTCGGTCGTGGGGAGTGGGCCGTTGGTGCCGTGCCTGCCGGTGATCGTGCCGCTGCGCCACAGGGCTCACGTCGATGCCCTACGAACAGCGTTCACGTCAGCGGTAGCGGACCCGATCGCCGCCGATGCCTGCGGCCAGTTGCGAATTCGCGGTTTCGTGCCGTTCGACCTCGATGACTATTTGCCGTTGCTCTCGCTGCTGCACTCCACCTGATCGAGCCCCGCCATCGTGGACGTGGCAAATCGCTTCAGCTGGCATTCGGACATGCCGATGCAACGTCGGACGATGTTGTCACCAGCGTCTCCCGGGAGGAAAGTGATGACGAGCGCCGACAGGTCCGAACTGGATGACTTCCGGTTATCGGAGATGCTTGACCAGATGCCGGAACGGGTCGTACGTTACTCCGTTCCAGACCTGACCATTCGCTACTGCAACGCGCCGTGGGCCGCCGGTCACAGCGCAGCTCCCCATCAGCTCATCGGCTGCTGCCTACGCGACGTCTTGTCACCGGCTGAACTAGAGGGCCTCGGCGTGCAGATGGGTCGACTCAGCCGTGCGACGCCGACGTTGGTTGATGTCGTCGCTCGACCGGCACCGAACGAGCCGGGCCGATGGTTGTCGTGGTCGGACCGTCTCGTCGCAGACGGCACCGAGGTGCTGACGGTCGGTCGTGACGTCACCGATCGGTACTTGGCCGAACTCGAGCTTTCAGCGAGCGAAACCCGGTTCCGCGCCTTGGCAGAACGCTCCGCAGACGTCGTCTTCTGCTTCTCGCTGACACCCGCCCCCCACTTCTCATACTTGAGCCCATCGGTGCAGAAGTTTGTCGGCTACAGCCGTGAGCAACTGGAAGCCGACTTCGAACTCTTCTTTGACATCATCGATCACGAAGCACAGACGCTCGTCACTGCAGCGCTGGCGGGGGAACCGATCCCGGAGCGATACGACATGCGTTTCTATCGTCCCGACGGGCGGGTCGTGATCGGCGAGATGTGCATCACGCTCACACACGACGGACTCCAAGGCGTCGGCCGCGACGTGACCGAAATACGGGCACTACAGACGGAACTGGTCGCGCTCGCGTTGCGCGATCCGCTCACCGGCCTCGCCAACCGGCGGCTGCTCGACGAACTCTTGACCGGCGCCCTCGACCGGTCGCAACGAGCTGGAACCGACTTGTCCGTCACCTACGTGGACTTGGACGGCTTCAAAGCAGTCAACGACACGTACGGCCACGACGCCGGCGACATCGTGTTGCGCGAAGTGGTCCGGCGCATGCTGTCCACCATCCGCGCGGCCGACGTCATCTCCCGTGTGGGGGGCGACGAATTCGTCATCGTCCACGACACCAC
This sequence comes from Ilumatobacteraceae bacterium, assembly GCA_043740085.1. Taxonomy (GTDB): domain Bacteria; phylum Actinomycetota; class Acidimicrobiia; order Acidimicrobiales; family Ilumatobacteraceae; genus UBA668. The sequence continues at coordinate 44,092 of JAYUCY010000133.1, read as the reverse complement.
CCACTCAGACCCGTACGGCATGATCGCCCGCGTCACTGATGCCTTAGCGAAACCGATTGACATCGGCAATGGGTGCACAGTGACATGCCCGGCCAGCACCGGTGAAGCCAACACTCGCACCGTCGGCTGGGACGCCACCTTGCTCATCGCGGCCGCTGATGCCGCCATGTACGAAGACAAACGCAGCCGAAAGAGCTTGACCGCGCGCTGAAGGGCGCTGCCGGCGGTATGGGCGCCCGAACGAGCTGCCGGGCGAAATCGCCTTCCGGCGTCGTGACCCAAACGGCCTCCAGATTGAACAGCCGACAAGGGCTTCGGTCGTTACTCGACAAGGTTGATCAGTCCAGCACTGGTGGGTTTGAATCCGCAGGCATCGAAGTACAGCGGGCGTAGGTGATCGTCAAAGTCGACGTGAAGCCACTCGCACCCTGCCGAGCGAGCGCCTTGCTTCGCTCTTTCGATCAGCCGAGTGGCGATGCCCTGCCGACCAGCGTCGTTGGCCACCATCGTGTCCTGGATCCAGGCATGCACGAGTCCGTCCCACGGCACATTGACGAAGCCGATGAGTCGACCGCCGAGCGACGGATTCCGGGCCGTGACCCAGCCGAGACTGTGCGCTGCGAGCTGGTCGACCCAATTCCATTCGTCGGTGCTGAATATTCGCGTGTCGAACGCCTCCGCGTGCAACGCGTTCACCTCACTCGAAGTGAACACGCCTCGCCATGCGAATGCTGTCGCCATTTCTCAAGAGTAGTAGTGAGCGCAACGTTCGCTTGGCGGTGGCGCGGAACGACAGTTCGGAGCTACCACTTCGCTACATTGGGCGGTAGGCGGCGCGCGACCACCGGTAGCGTCGATGCACCGCCTGTTACCTCAGGGACCACGACGCGGTGTCTGCGAGGTACCCGGCGAACATGTCGGGTTGTGCGAGTTGTGGGAAGTGTCCGCTTCCGGACAGCACGACAATCGACGCCTGTGGGAGCTCTTGTTTCAGCCATTCGCGGTACTCATCATCGACGTCGTCACCGGCAACCAGCAGGTATGGCAGAGTCTCCGCCCGTAGCTTCGCTCGGCTCTCTTCAAAAGCCGCATTCAGATCGTCAGCCGGGCGGTTGAGGATGTCATGCCAGTAGCCGATTACGAGCTCTGGTCGCGGGGTGCTCGTCGAGCGGAGCAGTTCCTGCGCGTCGGCGGACAGCAGCTCGATGTGCATGTGCTCAAGGAAATTCGTCCAGATCGAGGGAAATGCTGGGCTGCGAAGTTGGGCTTTCATTGATCGCAACATGTCAGCGAACGGGCCGGTCCGCAACGACTGGTCCACGTTCACAACGCCGCGCGTGGGATGCTGCGTCGCATAATTGGTGGCGATGATCGCGGCTACCGAGTGGCCGACCAGAATCGGGGATCGAAGACCCGCTTCTTCGATCACGTGATGCAACCCTTCGACGACGTCATCCATCGCGTACGAGTCCGACGGGGACGATCGGCCGTGGCCGGGAAGGTCCAGATTGAGAACACGCCGACCCGGATCTACAACCTTCAATGCCTTGAGCGCAGGCCCCCACATCGTGCGATTGAAGGTCAGACCGTGAAGCAGCACCAGCGGCGGCCGGTCATCCGAGATGCCGTAGCTATCTCCGGCCCATCCCCCGAACGTAATTGCCTGACCTTCGTCGCTCGCCTCGTTGGTCGTCACAACTTCCCCCTCTTCACGGCGGGAAGCCGCGGCACCGAGAGTAGTGGAGTGCTTGGAGACGATGGACACGGTGACTTTCAAGCGGGCGTTGGCCGATATGGGTCGGCCGATCCAGTCCTATGTTCCCGCTCCAGGCCGTACGGCCGCCCCTTCGCTACACTTCGGTTTGCCTCCACGAAATCTGAGAGGGCGTATTTGCAACTTACGAGGTTGCTGTAGTTGGTGGGGTCGCCGTGTCCCGCTAGTGGATGAGCCTCCAGCAATCCCGCGCGCGACTATCTCCACGCCCGATGGAACCGTGACTAGTTGGTGCCGAGCGCTTGCTCGACGGCCTTCGCGCACTTCGCTACCGCTGCACGGGCTGCTGTCAACTCGCGGCCGGTGAGGCGAAAGGAGGGGCCTACGACGCTCACGGCGCCGACAACCTGGCCGCTTCCGTCGCTCACGGGCGCGGACACGGCGGTAATACCTGGCTCGACGGCGTCGAGGCGAACGGCGACACCATCGGCATCGACCTTGCCGGCCAGCGCGGCGCCGACTGCGGAGGTGCGCCGGGTAACGCGTTGGCCCAGCCAGCTGACGTGGCGCACCGCATGCGAGCCGGGATGGCTGGCGACATAGACGGCGTGGCGACTATCGGCTACCTCGGCCAAGTACGCCGACTCGCCCGTGGTCGCGGCCAGCGTGAGCAGCGCGGCGTCGGCAAGGCGGGGGAGTGTTGCAGTGGCGGCCAGGCTGCGCGCGATTCGCAACAGCTCAGGCCCCGGAAGGTAACGACCATCAGCGCTGCGACTGGCGAAACCGGCCATCTCCAGCGACCGCAGTTGGCGAAGAGCGGTGCTGGGCGAGAGTTCAACGGCCCGTGCTGCGTCGGCCAATGTGATGCCATGAATGTGAGCGCCGGCGGTCCCGTCAGTGGCATGATCGGCAACAACTCGCAGCAACGCCAGCCCACGATCCGTGGCCCGGGGTTGCGATGCTGAGGAGGCTTGCGGCATGTTGCGCAGTATGACATGCTCTTGCACACAATGAAAGGCTGTTGCGCTCGATGAACACACCCGCTGAGGTCCTGTTGGGAAGCCACGGGGTCGGTCTGGCCGATGTCGTCGGTGTTGCTCGCGCCGGAACGACGGCTCAGCTGTCGCCAGAAGCTCGCACTGCGATGAGTCGCTCGGCGGCACTGGTCGATGGTTTCGTGGCGGGCAACACGCCTGTGTACGGAGTGACCACCGGCTTCGGTTCGTTGGCCAGCACTGTGATTCCTGCGGAGCGGACCGCAGAGCTACAGGTCGCCCTCGTTCGTTCGCATGCAGCAGGTATGGGCGACACGGTCGAGGTTGAAGTCGTGCGGGCAATGCTGTTCCTGCGTGCCCGCAGCTTGGCGATGGCATTCTCCGGCGCGCGACCGGAAATCGTGGAGCTGCAGTTGGCGATGCTCAACGCTGGCATCACCCCGGTCGTTCGGGAGCACGGCTCGTTAGGTGCCAGCGGCGATCTTGCACCCCTCAGCCACTGCGCCTTGGCATTGATCGGTGAAGGTGAAGTGTGGGCCGGCGGCGCGCCCGAGCCGACGGCCGGTGCCCTCCAGCGAGCGGGCCTCACTCCGGTTCAGCTGCGGGCAAAGGAGGGACTTGCGCTCATCAATGGCACCGACGGCATCCTGGGCATGCTGTGCCTGGCGCTCCACGACCTCAGCGAACTCGCCCGGCTGGCCGACCTGACCGCAGCGATGACTGTCGAGGGCCTTCTCGGCACGGATCGGGCGTTCTCCGCTGAGCTGCAGGCGTTGCGCCCGCAGCTTGGTCAGGCCGCCAGCGCCCGCAACATCACACGCATTCTCGCCGGCTCGGCCATTGTCGCCAGCCACCGTGAAGGCGACTCGCGCGTGCAGGACGCATACTCGCTGCGCTGCACGCCGCAGGTACACGGCGCTGCCCTCGACACGATGACGCACGCACGGATGATTGCTGAGCGCGAGCTCCAGTCGGCCATCGACAACCCGATGATTCTCCCCGATGGTCGCGTCGAGAGCTGCGGCAACTTTCATGGCGCGCCCGTCGGCTTCGTCTGCGACTTCCTGGCCATCGCCTCCAGCGAGCTCTCTGCCATCGCCGAGCGCCGCACCGACCGGATGCTCGACGTCGCTCGTTCCCATGGTCTGCCGCCGTTCCTCTCACCCGATGCTGGCGTCAACAGCGGCATGATGATTGCGCACTACACGCAGGTCTCGATGGCGCTCGAGAATCAGCGGCTGGCGGTGCCGGCCAGCACACAAAGCATGCCCACCAGCGCCATGCAGGAAGACCATGTGTCGAACGGTTGGGCGGCGGCTTGCAAGCTGCGCCGCTCGGTGGCCAACCTGCGCCGAGTCCTGGCAGTCGAGTTGGTCTGCGCAGCAGCAGCGATTGATCTACGCGGCCCGTTGCAGCCCTCCGCCGGTACCGGTGCCGCACTGCACGTACTGCGCGACAAGGTCGCCGGTCCTGGCCCGGACCGCTGGTTGTCTCCCGATCTCAGAACAGCCGAATTGCTGCTTGCCGATGGCAGCGTTCTTACAGCGGTCGAAACCGCCGTCGGCCCGTTGGAGGTGTTGTGATGTCTGGTCCTCGCCCGGTGCGCGCTGCACGCGGTACCCACCTGAATTGTCTCGGTTGGCCGCAGGAGGCTGTGCATCGCATGATGCACAACAACCTCGACCCAGAGGTGGCCGAACGCCCCGATGACCTCGTGGTGTACGGCGGTACCGGCCGCGCCGCGCGCAGCTGGGACGCGTTCGATGCGATGGCGCGCACGCTCACCACGCTGAAGGCCGACGAGACGATGCTGGTGCAGTCCGGCAAGCCGGTCGGCGTGTTCCGCACGCACGAATGGGCGCCACGAGTGCTGCTCGCCAACAGCAACCTGGTGCCCGAGTGGGGCAACTGGGACGAGTTCCGTCGCCTGGAAGACATGGGCCTGACGATGTACGGCCAGATGACCGCCGGCTCGTGGATCTACATCGGCACGCAGGGAATCCTGCAGGGCACGTACGAGTGTTTCGCCGAGATTGGCCGCCGCAAGTTCAACGGCTCACTCGCCGGCACCATCACCGTGACCGCTGGGCTTGGCGGTATGGGCGGCGCACAGCCGCTTGCCGTCACGATGAACGAGGGCGTTGCACTCTGCATCGACGTGGAGGCGTGGCGCGTGCAGCGTCGCCTCGAGCACCGCTACCTCGACGAGATCGCCGATTCACTGGAAGACGCTGTCGCTCGCTGTATCCGTGCCCGTGACGAGCGGCGTCCGCTGTCAGTTGGCCTCGTGGGCAACGCTGCCGAGGTCGTGCAGCAGTTGCTCGACATGGACTTCCCAGCCGACATCGTCACCGACCAGACCAGCGCGCACGACCCGCTGAGCTACGTCCCTGTCGATCTGACGCCCGAGGCCACCGCCGAGATGGGCCGCACCAACCCGCAGGAACTGATCCGACGCAGCCGCGAAAGCATGGCAATGCACTGCCGGGCAATGGTCGGTTTCATGGACCGCGGCAGCGAGGTCTTCGACTATGGCAACAGCCTGCGTGCCGAGGCGAAGTTGGGTGGCTTCGAGCGGGCGTTCGACTATCCGGGCTTCATTCCCGCATACATCCGCCCGTTGTTCTGCGAGGGCAAAGGGCCATTCCGCTGGGTGGCGCTCAGCGGCGACCCCGCCGACATTGCCGCGACCGACAAGGCCGTACTGGAGGAGTTTCCCGACGACGAGGGCCTGCATCGCTGGATTCAGATGGCTGGCGAACGGGTTGCCTTCCAAGGGCTGCCCGCACGTATCTGTTGGCTCGGTTACGGCGAACGTCATCGCCTCGGCCTGCGGTTCAACGAGATGGTGCGCAGCGGCGAGCTGAAGGCGCCGATCGTGATCGGTCGCGACCATCTCGACTCTGGCTCTGTTGCCTCGCCATACCGCGAAACGGAGTCAATGATGGACGGCAGCGATGCAATTGCGGACTGGCCACTACTCAACGCGCTGGTCAACACCTCCAGCGGTGCCACGTGGGTCAGCATCCACCACGGTGGCGGCGTCGGCATCGGGCGCAGCATTCACGCCGGCATGGTTGCGTTGGCCGACGGCACCGACCTCGCTGCCGAAAAGTTGGAGCGGGTACTCACCACCGACCCAGGCATGGGCGTCATCCGCCACGCCGACGCGGGCTACCAGCGGGCCATCGACGTGGCCGATGAGCGTGGCGTTCGTATTCCCATGCGGGAGGGTTGAGGCGTGCCGGTCCGCGACATTCTCCACGTAGGCAACCCGCTGCTGCGCGAGCGGTCGCGTGAGGTCACCCGTGAAGAACTCGCGTCGGCGGAGATGCAGCAACTGATCGACGACCTGATCGACACGATGCACGCGGCGAACGGTGCCGGCATCGCGGCCCCACAGGTGGGCGAGCTGGTGCGAATCGCCACCATCGAAGTCACCGAGAACCCGCGCTACCCGTACAAACCGCGCATCCCGCTCACCATCGTGGTCAACCCCATCATCGAACCGCTCGACGACGAGTTGGTGGAGGTCAACGAAGGCTGCCTGTCGGTGCCGAACATGCGTGGCAACGTGATGCGCAACGTCAACGTGCGCGTCCGCTGGATGGACCGCGACGGCGTGGAGCACGACGAGATTCGTCGCGGCCTCACCGCCGGCACTTTCCAGCATGAGTGTGATCACCTGGAAGGCCTGTTGTTCCTGGACCGTGTGCACGACACGCGCAGCCTCACCACCTGGGAGCAGTTCGAGCGCTTTCATCGCGCGGAGTTCATCGAGCGGATCACTGCGTTCGTCGCCCGGGTCGGGTCCTGAGTGGCGAGCTACTGGTGCGAGCTGGCGTGGTTGGGCGGCGACTGGGCAACGGCCGGCGTCCTGGTCACAACGGCGGGGGATCGCATCACGGAGGTCGTCACCGGTGTGCCGTGCCCGCCTGACGCGGTGAGGCTCACCGGGCTGACGCTGCCAGGAATGGCGAATGCTCACAGCCACGCTTTTCACCGCGCACTGCGGGGCCGCACCCAGGTGGGTACTGGTTCCTTCTGGACCTGGCGTGACCAGATGTACACCGCCGCACAACGGCTGGACCCCGACTCGTACTTTCGCCTCGCGCGCGCGGTGTACGGCGAGATGGCGATGGCCGGCGTCACCTGCGTCGGCGAGTTCCACTACCTGCACCACGGTCCTGGCGGCGCGCCGTATGCCGACTCCAACGTGATGGGCACAGCGCTGGTCGCAGCGGCGAACGAGGCCGGCATTCGCATCACTCTGCTCGACACCTGCTACCTGCACGGGGGCATCGGTGTGGGACCGAACGAGACGCAGCAACGCTTCAGCGATCGCGATGCGCTGTCATGGGCGGCCCGGGCATCCGCCGCCAGTGTACTGGAGTCGGCCGGCGCCAAGATCGGCGCTGCAATCCATTCCGTGCGCGCTGTCGACCCTGCCTCCATCGAGGTGGTCGCCGCGTGGGCTGCCGCACAGAACGCGCCGCTCCACGCGCACGTCTCGGAGCAGAAGGCCGAGAACCAGCAGTGCATCGACGCCTACGGCCTGACGCCGACCGCGCTGCTCGCTGAGCGCGGCGCGCTCGGCCAACGGTTCACAGCTGTGCACGCAACCCACCTCGCTGGCTCGGACATCGGGTTGTACGGCACTCACAACTGCACCATCTGCATGTGCCCAACGACGGAACGCGACCTTGCCGACGGCATCGGTCCCGCGTTGGCGCTCCGCGACGCGGGCGCCCGCCTTTCGCTGGGCACCGACTCGCACGCAGTCATCGACATCTTCGAGGAGGCTCGCGCCGTAGAGCTCGACCAACGCCTGGCATCACAGATCCGCGGCAGCCACGACGCGCCGTCGCTGATGCGGGCGGCAACTGCGCAGGGCCACGACAGTCTCGGCTGGGCGGATGCTGGCCGCATCGAGGTCGGTATGTTGGCCGATCTGGTCTCCGTGCGAATGGACAGTGTACGTACCGCTGGCAGCTCGCCAGCGACGGCCGTCGAGTCCGCAGTCTTCGCCGCCAGCGCAGCCGATGTGCACCACGTGGTGGTGGGCGGAGTCGTCATTGTCAGCGACGGCCGCCATCAACGGATGGATGTCACCAGTGAACTGGTTTCGTCGATTCTGGACGTGATGGGCGAGCGATGATCGAGACGTCATCGGCAACGGCTTACCCAACGGCCGTCCCAACGATCGTATTGGACAACATCGGTCTGCTGGTCACCAATGATCCGTCGGTCGGCGAGGGTGCGCTGGGTCTGGTGCGCAACGCGTCCGTCGTATTCGCAGGCGAGCACGTGATCGCGGTCGGCCCCGCTGGCCAGACGGCCGATAGTCGCATCGATGCCGGTGGCGCATGCGTCATCCCTGGCTTCGTCGACAGCCACACCCATCTCGTCTTCGCGGGCGATCGCGGCGATGAGTTCGCCGCCCGGATGGCCGGCCGACCGTACGAGGCCGGTGGTATTCACACCTCGGTCGTCGCCACTCGGGCAGCCTCCGACGAACAGCTGGCGGTGCTGACCGATGCGCGGCGTACGGAGGCGCGCCGTGCAGGCATCACAACCCTTGAGATCAAGTCTGGCTACGGACTCGACGCGTACCACGAGGCGCGCTGCCTGCAGGTTGGCCAACAGTTCACGGCCGATACCACGTTCCTTGGTGCGCACGTGGTGCCGCCCGAGTTCGAAGGGCGCACCGACGACTACGTGCACCACGTGTGCACCGACATGTTGGCCGCTGCCGCACCGCACGCCCGTTGGATCGATGCGTTCTGCGAGGTCGGGGCCTTCGACGTCGATCAATCACGAGCAGTGCTGTCAGCCGGGAAGGCGGCAGGTCTCGGTCTGCGACTTCACGCCAACCAGTTGGGCCACGGACCAGGTGTGCAGCTGGCCGTTGAGATGGGTTGCGCCTCGGCCGACCACTGCACCTACCTGACCGACGACGACATCCAGGCGCTGGCCGCCAGCAACACGGTGGCCACGTTCTTGCCCGCGACGGACTTCAGCACTCGCCAGCCGTACCCCGACGCGCGACGCGTCATCGATGCGGGCGTCGCCGTGGCACTCGCCACGAACTGCAACCCGGGCAGCAGCTACACCACCTCGATGTCGTTCTGCCTTGCGCTGGCCGTTCGCGACATGAACATGAGCCCGGAGGAGGCACTGCTGGCCGCAACAGTTGGTGGCGCCCGCGCACTTCGTCGCAGCGACGTCGGCCGAATTGCCGTCGGTCTGCGAGCCGACATGGTGGTGCTCGCGGCGCCGTCGTACACACACTTCGTCTACCGACCTGGCGTCCCCCTGATCTGCGCAGTGATCGAGGCCGGTCTCCTCACGTGAGCCTCATGCACAGACCGTGGGCGCACCTGCGCCCGCTCGTGCCGGGTATCGCGGTTGCCCTTGCGGTGGTGGGCCATGTCGTCCACCACACTATCGACGTCGTCTCGCCGCACGTCGTGGCAGTGGCCTGCCGCGCTGGTTGCGATCGTGTCGTTGGCGGCGGTGAGACAGTCCGGTCTGTGAGGCCTGCACTAGGGTGACCGCCCGTGGCCAGGACCCCTGATCTCGAGCGTCGCCAAGAGCTGCTCGACCGTATCGTCGAGTACCTGGCGGAGAACGGCGTGGCGCAAGCCACCCTGCGGCCGATGGCCGCCTCGCTCGACGTCAGCATCAACCGACTGGTGCATCACTTCGGCTCGAAGGAAGAACTGCTGACCGCTGCGCTCGCTCGCGCGATTGAGCAGCAGATCACGGTGCAGGACGTGTGGCTGACGAGGGCGCCACGGCTCACGCAGGCCGAGCTGTATCGGAAGTGGTGGCGGTGGATGAACGCGGCGCCGGCCAACCTCGCGCTCGTACGGCTGAACTACGAGGCGGCCACGCTGGACACGAGTGTGACTGGGCTTGCGGGTGAGGTGCGAGCCGACCAGATTGGCGTCTGGCGCCACGACACCGAGCTGCGCTTGGAAGCCGAGGGTATGTCTCGCGAGGGGGCGGTGGAGGAAGCGTCGCTGATCAAGGCCACCTTCACGGGTCTGGTGATGGACCTCTTCGCAACCGGCGATCGGAAACGGTTGACGAGAGCGATGAACGTCTTCCTGATCCGGCTCGCCGAAACCGTCGCCTCCAGCCAGCGATGAGACGGCTGCCTGCCGTCCTGCTACCGGCCCTCGCCGGTCAGTTCGGTGACCATCCTGCAGCGGTGGTGGTGGCAGGGGAGAGCCTCTCGTGGGCCCGGTTGGCGGCGCTGGCCAACGGCACCGCCGCCCGACTGGCGGGCGCGCGTGCAGTCGCGGTGGATGCCCGACCGACCTTGCAGACGGTCATCGCCATCGCCGCCGGGTTGGCCGCTGGTGTACCGGTGGTTCCTGTGCCGCCCGACGCAGGGCCAGTGGAGCGCGACCACATCGTCCGCGATTCAGGAGCGGTGGCAGTGCTCGGCCCGGCGGACTGGTCAGGCGTGATGTTGCCGCACATCGACCTGGCAGCTGCAGGCGAGCCGCTGCCCGAGCCGTCCACCGACGCGGCGGCGCTCATCGTCTACACCTCCGGGACCACTGGCGCGCCGAAGGGTGTCGTGTTGTCGCGGCAAGCGATCGCGGCCGGCCTCGATGGCTTGGCCGAGGCGTGGGGCTGGACGCCCGACGACACCTTGGTGCACGGCCTGCCGCTGTTTCACGTGCACGGTCTCGTGCTTGGTGTGCTCGGCGCACTGCGCGTGGGGTCGCGTCTCGTGCACACCGGCCGGCCAACGCCGGCGGCGTACGCGAACGCGGGTGGCACTCTCTACTTCGGAGTGCCGACGGTGTGGGGCAGAGTGTGCGCCGAACCGGAGGCGGCGAAGGCCCTTGCAGGCGCGCGGCTGCTGGTGTCGGGTAGCGCACCGCTGCCGGTACCCGTCTTCGAACAGCTGCGGTCGCTCAGCGGTCACGCTCCCGTCGAGCGCTACGGCATGACCGAGACGCTGATCACGCTGAGTACTCGCGTGGACGGTGAGCGACGCCCGGGTTGGGTGGGCATGCCAATCGAGGGCGTGCGCACTCGGCTGGTCGGTGAGGACGGCGGTGTCATCGAGCACGACGGCGAGACGATCGGTGAGCTGCATGTGGCCGGGGCAACCCTGTTCGATGGGTACCACAACCGGCCTGAGGCGACGGCTGCGGGGATGGACGGCGAGTGGTTCCGCACTGGCGACGCGGCGGTCATCGACGACGATGGGTTTCATCGCATTGTCGGCCGCCAGTCGATGGACATCATCAAGACGGGCGGTTACAAGGTGGGTGCCGGTGAAGTGGAGACCGCGCTGCTCGGTCACCCGTCCGTCGTGGAGGTCGCGGTCATTGGCATGCCCGACGACGACCTTGGTCAGCGCATCGTGGCTTACGTCGTGGGTAGCGACATCGACGGCGCCGCACTGATCGAACACGTCGCCAGCACCCTGTCAGTCCACAAGCGGCCGCGGGAGGTCAGAGTGGTTGCGGAACTCCCACGCAACGCGATGGGCAAGGTACAAAAGAACCTTCTCGGCCGCTGAACCCACCGGGTCGAACCCTTCGCTAGGCGACGATGTTCACCATTCGGCCTGGGATGACGATGATTTTCTTCGGTGTGCCGCCAGCCAACGCCGCATGCACCTTCTCGTCAGCGAGCACGACCGCTTGCACCGTGTCGGCATCTGCGTCAGCGGCGACCGTGACGCGACTGCGCACCTTGCCGTTGATCTGCACCGGGTACTCCACGGTGTCGGCCACCAGCAGCGCCGGGTTGGCAACGGGGAACGGCTCGTAGGTCACCGACTCGGTGTGACCCAGCTTCTGCCACAGCTCCTCGGCGGCGTGCGGGGCCAGCGGCGCCAACATCTTCACCAGCGGTTCGGCCATGTCCTGCGGACAGCCACCCAGCTTGGTCAGGTGGTTGTTGAACTCGATCAACTTGGCGATGGCGGTGTTGAAGCGCAGATTGTCCAGCTCCTCGCGCACACCGGAGATGGCGATGTGCAACTGCCGCACTGTCTCTTCGTCGGCATCATGCGGCAGCAGGCGAACGTCGCCCGTTGCCTCGTCGACAATATTGCGCCACACGCGCTGCAGGAAGCGGTGCACGCCCACGACGTCTTTGCTCTCCCACGGCCGCGACGCATCCAGTGGGCCCATCGCCATCAGGTACAGCCGCAATGTGTCGGCCCCGTACTGCGCACACATCTCGTCGGGATCGACGGCATTCTTCAGGCTCTTACCCATCTTGCCGTATTCGCGAGTGACGGGCTGGCCGTCGTACGAATACCCGCCGTCGGCGGCCACCACGTCGGCGGCCTCCACGTACATGCCGCGCTCGTCGAGGTATGCGGCGGCCAAGACGTAGCCCTGGTTGAACAGCCGGTGGAACGGCTCGCACGACGTCACGTGGCCCAGGTCGAAGAGCACCTTGTGCCAGAAGCGCGCGTACAGCAGGTGTAGCACCGCGTGCTCAACGCCGCCCACATACAGGTCGACACCGCCCGAGCCGCCCTCGGCGTGCGGCCCCATCCAGTACGCCTCGTTGGCCGGGTCCACAAAGTCGACCTCGTTGGTGGGGTCGAGGTAGCGCATCTCGTACCAGCAGCTGCCGGCCCACTGCGGCATCACATTCGTGTCGCGGCGGTACGGCTGCAGCCCATCGCCCAGGTCCAGCTCGACGTTGACCCAGTCGGCCAGGCGATCCAGTGGGCTCTCCGGGTTGCTCATCGAGTCGTCCGGATCGAAGGTGCGCGGCGAGAACTGATCGGTCTCGGGCAGTGCGACCGGCAGTAGCTCGTCGGGCAGCCCGTGCGGGTTACCGTGCACGTCGTAGACGATGGGGAACGGCTCGCCCCAGTAGCGCTGGCGGCTGAACAGCCAGTCGCGCAGCTTGTAGGTGATGGTGGACTGGCCGTGGCCGTGTGCCGCCAACCAGTCGTTGGTCAAGCGCTTGCCTTCGGCAACAGTGGTGATGCCGTTGAGATTCAGCGACGCGTTGCTGCTGTTGGCGTACGGCGCGTCGCCACTGAAGGCTTGCGTCCAGGTGCCGGTGTCGAGTGTGCGGTCGGCAGGTTGCTGAATGGCGATGATGTCGAGGCCGAACTTGCGGGCGAACTCAAAGTCGCGCTGGTCGCCGGACGGTACGGCCATGATGGCGCCGGTGCCGTAACCCATCAGTACGTAGTCGGCAATCCACACGGGGATCTGAGCGCCGTTGAGCGGGTTGGTGGCGTACGAGCCGGTGAAGACGCCGGTCTTCTCGCGGCCCTCGTTCTGGCGATCGAAGTCGTCCTTGGCGGCGGCCTGCAGGCGGTACTCAGCAACCGCCGCGGCCTGCGCGGGGGTGGCCAGGGCGTCGACCAGTGAATGCTCGGGTGCCAGCACCATGAAGGTGGCGCCGAACAGCGTGTCGGGGCGGGTGGTGAACACCGAGATGGGGCCAGCTGGCGAAGCGAAGTGAACGACCGCGCCCTCGCTGCGGCCGATCCAGTTGCGCTGCATCGACTTGATGGCCTCGGTCCAGTCCAACAGGTCGAGATCGTCGATCAGCCGGTCGGCGAAGGTGGTGATGCGCATCATCCACTGGCGCATGTCGCGCTTGAACACCGGGAAGTTGCCACGATCGCTGCGTCCGTCGGAGGTGACTTCCTCATTGGCAACAACGGTGCCCAAACCGGGGCACCAGTTGACGGGTGCGTTGCTGACGTACGCGAGCCGCCAGTTGTCGATTTCCAATCCACGCTCAGCCGCGGACATCGACGCCCACGTACGGCTGGCGGCGTCAGCGTCGGATGGTTGGCGCGTGCCAACCTCGAACTCGGCAACCAGTTCGTCGATGCGACGAGCCTTCTTCGTCTCCGGATCGAACCAGGAGTTGAATACCTGCAGAAAGATCCACTGCGTCCAGCGGTAGTAGCGGGGGTCTGTGGTGCTGATGCTGCGGCGCAGGTCGTGGCTCAGGCCAAGCCGGCGCAGCTGAACCCGAATGTTGGCAATGTTCTGGTTGGTCGTGATGGCCGGGTGCTGACCAGTCTGTACCGCAAACTGTTCGGCAGGCAGTCCGAACGCATCGAAACCCATCGTGTACAGCACGTTGTGGCCGGTCATCCGCTGGTAGCGGGCGTACATATCGGTGGCGGTGTAGCCCAGCGGGTGGCCCATGTGTAGCCCGGTGCCGCTGGGGTACGGGAACATATCGAGAATGAACTTCTTCGGCCGGGCGGCGCCATCGGCATCGACAAAGCGGCCGGCGTCGGCCAGCTGGCCAGCCGGGTTCGGAGTATTGAACGTGCCGTCGGCCTCCCATCGGTCCTGCCAGCGCGCTTCAATACCCTGCGCAAGCTCGCCGGTGTACCGAAACGGATGTGTGTCGGTAGCGGCGCCGTCGGCGCGTGCTGCGTCGTCGGAGAAGTTCGGGGTGTTGGTGTCGTTCATGGCGCTGCGATCCTACGAGCCACCAATCAAGTCGACCTGTTCTTTCCCGTACTACCGTTGCATCTCATGCCGCCAAGTTCGCCCGACACCGACTCGATCATCAATCGACTGATTGCCGCCACAGCGCATCAGACCGGTGTTCGGTTCGTCGGCAACAGCGTGATGCCGGCCGAAGGCGACGCGTTCGTGTCGTGGGAGCAGCTGCACGACGAGGCACGCGTGGTGGGCGCGGCGCTGCAGGCGCGAGGTCTGGTGCCTGGCGACCACGTCGCGATTCTCGGCCCCACCTCGCGCTCGTTGCTGACCATCATTCAAGGTTGCTGGCTGGCTGGTATCGCCAGCATGGTGCTGCCGCTGCCGATGCGAATGGGTTCGCTGGACGTGTTCGTCGAGACGACTCGCGCTCGTATTCGCCATGGCGACGCCAAGCTCATCCTCATCGACGACATGCTCGCCGCGTTCTACGAGGCCGGCCCCACCGACCCGCCGATCGAGCCGATGGCGGCCGTACTGCCCGGCTTCGCTGGCGTTCCCAAGAGCGATGCGCTAGAGCTACCCGACCCCGACCCGGAGCGGTTGGTCATTCTGCAGTACACCAGCGGCTCCACCAGCGAACCCAAGGGCGTGATGATTCCCGACAGGGTTCTCCGTGCCAATCTCGACGCCTCCTGCGAAGCCGCCGAGTTAGGGGTGGGCGAAGTGATGGTGAGCTGGCTGCCGCTCTACCACGACATGGGTTTGGTCGGGTTTCTGTCACTGCCCATGACGGTGGGAGTCGACCTGGTGCAGGCGGCCCCGCAGGACTTCCTCGCCAAGCCGAGCAACTGGATGCAGTGGATCAGCGACTGGGGTGGCACGGCGACCGCCGGCCCCAACTTTGCGTGGGTGCTGGCCACCCGCGCGCTCGGACGCATGGAGGGCCTCGACCTGTCGCAACTGACGTTGGCCCTCAGCGGTGCCGAGCCGGTCGATCCGAATGCGGTGGAAGCCTTCGTCCGCGCAGCCGAGCCGTTTGGCTTCAAGCCCGGCAGCATGTTCCCCGCCTTCGGCATGGCAGAAGTCGCCATCGGCGGCGCCTTCCCGCCACGGCATCGTGGAATGGTGACCGATTCCGTGGACCGCGAATTCCTTGAGCGCGAACGCGTCGCCAAACCGCTGCACCTCGCCGACGCGCAGGAGGAGCTCGACGTGCGCCGGCTGCCGCTGCTGGGCAAGGCCGTTCCCGGGCTGGAGATGAAGGTGGTCAACCCCGACAGCTACGAGGAAGTGCCCGAGCGCCACGTCGGCGAACTCCTGCTGCGCGGCACTTCAGTCACCTCGGGCTATTACAAACGGCCCGATGCGACGGCTGCGCTGTTTCGTGATGGCTGGCTGTGCACCGGCGACCTCGCTTACCTGGTCGACGGCGAGCTGGTGCTGTGCGGGCGCATCAAGGACGTCATCATCGTCGGCGGCCGCAACGTGTTCCCGGAGGACATCGAGCGGGCCATCGCAGTCATCGACGGCGTGCGCGCCGGTAACGTCATCGCCTTCGGTGTGGAGGGTTACAAGGGCAAGGAGAGTGTGGTCGTGGTGTGCGAAGTGCGTGTCGTCGGGCCCGACGGTTTGGACGCTGTCCGTCACGCCGTGCACCAGCGCACGCTCGATGTCTGTGGACTACCGCCGCGTGACGTGATGCTGGTCAAACCGGGCACACTGCCCAAGACCTCGTCGGGCAAGCTGCAACGGGCGAAATGCCGTGAGCTGTACCTCGATGAGACGCTGGAGATGGCATGAAGGTCGTCTACACCCCGGCCCATCTTCTGCACGATCCGCATGTCGAGTTCGAGACCTCGCAGGTGCACAGTCCGTTCGAGCACATCGGCCGCGCGGAGGCCATTCGCGAGACGCTGCAAGCCGACCTGCGCTTCCAATTCCTGTCACCCACCGAGTGGGGTCTCGCACCGATCGAAGCGGTACACAACCCGGGTCTCGTTCGCTTTCTCTCCGAGGGCTGGGCGCTCTATTCAGCGCAGCACCCCGGCGTGCGCGAGGTCGTGCCCGACGTGTTCTACCGGCCGGCGTTGCGCGACAAGATGGGCGAGCGCGGTGAGCCACAGGCCATCAACGGCCGGGTTGGGTACTGGTGCTTCGAGACCACCACGCCGCTCACCGAGACCACCTACGAAGCTGCCCGCGGCGCAGTCGATACCGCGCTGACCGCAGCGCTTCTCGTGCTCGGTGGCGAGCGCGCCGCGTACGGGCTATGCCGCCCGCCTGGCCATCACGCCACCGCCGACATGTACGGCGGCTACTGCTTCTTCAACAACGCAGCCGTCGTTGCTCACCACGTTGCATCCACGACAGGCTCGAAGGTCACCATCCTCGACGTCGATTATCACCACGGCAATGGCACGCAGCAGATCTTCTACGACCGCGACGACGTGCAGTACGTCTCGCTGCACGGCGACCCGGTACGGGCCTACCCCTACTCGGTGGGCTTCGCTGACGAGACGGGTAGCGGGCGCGGCCTTGGCTACAACATCAACTACCCGATGCCGCTGCGCGCCGACGACGACCTCTACGTATCGGCGCTGGCCACCGCCTGCGAGCGAGTAGCCAGCTTCGGGCCGTCGCTGCTCATCGTCTCGCTCGGGCTGGATACGTACATCACCGACCCGATCAGCGACCTCGCGGTCACCACCGATGGCATGCGTCGCAGTGGCGAGATCGTGCGCCAGCTGGGGTTGCCTACCGTGGTGCTGCAAGAGGGCGGCTACGACGTCAACGCACTCGGCGTCAACGTCCAGGCCTGGCTGACCGGCCTGGGTGCCTAGCTGCTAGTCGGACGGCGGCGCTGTGGCCGCGACGGTGTCAGCAACGGCCGCCAGGAACGCGGCGCCGTACTGCTGCAGCTTCGATGGGCCGATTCCTTTGATGGAAGCCAGTTCGTCGAGCGACGTGGGTTGCAGCGCGGCGATGGCGTGCAGGGCGGTATCCGGCAACACCGTGTAGGCAGGCTTGCCCGCAGCGAGGTGACGGCGCACCGCGCGTAGGTCTTCGAACAGCCTTGCCTGGCTGGGGGAGAGATCGTCGCCGGGCTTCCTCGCCGCTGAGGCGGGGGCAGTTCTTGGGACGGCGGTCGCAGCCGGTCGGCCGCTGGTGACGGGCGCTCGTGGCTCGGTGCTGCAGTCGACGATGAACGGCGACGGCCGTTCCGATGGCACCACCAACACATCGCGCGAGGCGCGGGTGATAGCCACGTGAAACAGTCGACGTTCCTCCTCTTCGTCCTCCGCGAGACGATGGGGGAACTGGTCGGTATCGGCTTGGTGGACGATGACAAACGGCCACTCCTGACCCTTCACGCGATGGACCGTTGCCAGCGTGACACCGTTGGCCTGCCACTTGTTGGCGAGAGCGGCGCGCAGCCAACCTTCGAACTTCACCGGGTCGGGCTGCAGCGTGGCCAGTTGGGCGATGGCGGTGAGGTCGTCGTTCTGCGCGGCGCGATTCATGCCGTGGCGATGCGTGTCGAGTTTGGCGATGCTGTTGGCCAGGCCCATTCCGTCGCGGAGCGCTGCCATCGCCTGGGCGGTGGTGCCGCGGCTGGCAACCAGCCGTTGGAGGCGCTCGATATCGGAGGCGAACTTCTCGACCGTGTCGGCGTCGCGCTCGGTGCTGATGCGGCCGACCAGACGGCGGAGCCCAACCAGCGAGGATTGCTCGCCAACCCAGGTCGCGATGCGGGGGTGCAGCGGGCGCGACGGGCGACGGAGTGCCTCGGCGACATCGGAGGGGGCAAAGTCGCCCTTCGCCGTTGCCATACGCAGCCAGGCCAACGCCGCGCGCACCGCCGTACGCTCGAGGAACTCCAGCCCCACGCCGCCATTGGTGGGCACGCCCGCTCCGTGCAGCGCGACCTGCACCGGCGCCAGCAGCGAGTTGACCCGAGTGAGCACGGCGATGTCGGCAGCGGGAGAGCCGGCAGCGATGGCGATGGTGACGGCTTGCAGCGTGACATCGACCGGGTCGCCCGTAGCCGGCGCGACCATGAAACCGTCGCGGGTCGCGTCGCTGGCGCGGATCACCTTCGCAACTCGTCGACGGTTGTGGCGCAGCAAGGTGTCGGCGGCGCGGACAATGCCTGCCGGGCAGCGATAGTTGACCTCGAGCGGGTGCTGGCCGGCACCGGGAAACAGGTCGCCGAACTCGATCAGCCAGGCAGGGTCGGCGCCGTTGTAGCCGTAGATGGTCTGGTCGTCGTCGCCGACTCCGAAAACAGCAGCGTCGGGCCCGGCGAGTAGCCGCACCAGCAGCACGTGCGCTGGGGTGAGGTCTTGGAACTCGTCGACCAAGAGCAGCCGGCATGACCGCTGCGCAGTCGCACGAGCGGCAGGGTCGCGCAGTAGTAGTTCGATGGCCTTGAAGATTTGCTCGTCGTAATCCACGGCGCCGGCCTGAGCTAGATGTTCGCGGTAATCGGCGAACGTATCGGCGAAGCCGTCGACCTCGCCTTCGTAGCGGCGCTCCACCTTCGTCGGGTCGATGAGGCCCAAGCGGGCCAGCGACAACGCCTCCAACCAGGTCGCGACCGGGTCGGCATTGCGCACGCGTGGGAACTTGACGAGGCGCCCGATGATCCGACGGACCTCGGGCTCGTCGACCGTGTTGAACCGCTGCGATTGGCGAGCGAAGGGTGCGCTGCCGTTGATGACAGCCAGCGCGATGGCGTTCAGCGTGCGGATCTGTAGGCCGGGAACGTCGGCGGTTCGTGCGGCGATCTCTTCCTGCGCTCGCTTGTTGAACGCGATGAGCGTGATGGCCGAAGCCGGAATACGCCATTGCTGCACCATGTGCCGGGCGCGTTCTGTGAGCACGCGTGTCTTGCCTGAACCGGCTGGCGCAATGATGCGCGCGGCGCCACCATCGTGTGTGACGGCCGCAAGCTGGTCGGGAGCGAGGTCGGCAGTGGTGGCATTACCCACTGGTACGCGCAGCGATCGGTGCTCGACGGCCACCCGGTGCAGCACTGGCACCCCGTCGATCGGCGCAGTGAAGCGCGGTGGCCCACCATCCAGCCACGCTCGCGTACCGTTTGGCAGCTCGACATCGCCGTGGCCGTCGCCAACAGTGTGAGCCCCGGCCGTCACGGCCATGGAGAGCAGCGCCCAGGTCGGCTGCGCCCGTGCGTCGATGGAGTTGCTGGCAACGAGGTGCGCGAGCTGCTCGCTCGTGAAGCGAACGCGCGGTCCAATGGCATGCGGCGGCAGCGTGGTGGTGAAGGGCTTGGAGAGCTGTGCGTGGGCAGCGTCGCCCAACTCGAAGACGTGCGAAACGCGTTGGGTGGCGGCGTGCAGCAGCTGACCGATGAGCTCGCTCTGTGCCGGGTCGATGACGAGGCGCGGCGCATGGGCCCACTCCGCCGGCGCCGCCTGCCCGGGCGCCACGATCACGTTGCGTCCCAGCCACTGCGGCCCCTTCGTGAGGCGGGCGACGACATCGCCCTGTGGTACCCGAGGCGCGGCCACGTACTCGAAGTCCTCGAAGGTTGGCGGCGCAGCCGGCGGGAGAGCCGCCTCGGCGGCGAACAGAGTGCGCTGGTCGGCGTCGTCCTGGCCCCCGTCGTCCTGGCCCCCGTCGTCCTGGCGCGCGTCGTCCTGGCCCCCGTGGCGCTGGCCCCCGTCGTCCTGGCCCCCGTGGCGCTGCCAGCACGCCTTGACCTCGTCGGCCGAGCCATGTTCGCCGCCGCAGTAGACGCATGCGATTGCTCGTCGGCGGGGGTGGTCGTCGAACGAGCTCATCGCCTCACCCTATCGAACGAACGTTCTGATTCAGATCTCCCCCGACGAGTGGCGCCGTCTGCCGCCCATGGGCGGGTAACGGCGTCGAAAGCGGCATGGTTACCCGCCCTTGGGCGGAGAAGGGTGTCGGATATCAGGCGGATTTGAGGGCGTCGATGATGCCCGCCCAGCGCGACGGGTCCGACTTGTACGGCGCGTAGAAGCTGATCCGCTGGATGACGTCGCCGTAGCGGCGCTGCAGTTCGGGTGCCATTTGCTCGGGCTCGCCGACGACTGCGAACGTATTGAGAATCTCGTCGGTGATCAGGTTGCCCATTTCCACCCACTGGCCCTGCTTGGAGAGTGCATTCAGTTCCTCGTGCAGGCCGCCCCAGCCGTGCATGTCCAGCACGCCGCGGTAGGCGGGTGTGCTGCCGTAGAACGCGATCTGCTGGCGGGTGCCGGCGGCTGCCGCAGCCAACTCCTCCTCGTTGCCACCGGTGACCACAAACGACGGCCCGACAATCTCGAAGCCTTCCATCGTCTTTCCAGCCTTCGCCCGACCACGTTCCAGTGCGGGAAGCGTGACCTCGCGGAGGTAGCGCTCGGTGGTGAAGCCGTGGCAGATGAACCCGTCGCACACTTCGCCGGCGACCTCGGTCATCAGCTCCCCGACGCCGGCCAGGAAAATCTTTGGCACACCGAAGCCGGCTAGATCGGCGCGGTCGGGCGTAAAGAACGGCGTCATCAGGGTGTGTGTGTAGAAGTCGCCACGGAACGCCAAAGGAGTTCCGTTCTCCCATGTGTCCCAGATGGCTCGAATGGCCATGATCATCTCGCGCATCCGGGGCGCCGGATGGCTCCATTCCTGGCTGAACCGCTTAGTGATGTGCGGCTTGATCTGGCTACCAAGCCCGAGCACGAAACGGCCCTTCGAGAATGACTGCAGGTCCCAACCAATGTTGGCCAGCGTCATCGGGTTGCGAGCAAAGGCCACCGCAATTGATGTGCCCAGCTCCAGCGTCTCGGTGTGCTCTGCCGCGAGCAGCAGCGGGAAGAACGGGTCGTGGCTGGTCTCGGCAGTCCACGCACCTGAGTAGCCGGCGTCCTCGAGCTCCTTGGCCTGGGCGCCT
Organism: Ilumatobacteraceae bacterium; assembly: GCA_043740085.1. Lineage (GTDB taxonomy): Bacteria > Actinomycetota > Acidimicrobiia > Acidimicrobiales > Ilumatobacteraceae > UBA668. Next base: position 23,044 of record JAYUCY010000133.1, on the reverse strand, counting down.
GCGCGCCCCAGGTCCGTTCCAACCCCACCGTCAATCTTCATCTGCCCCTCCGGCCTGTCGCGTCTCGCCTCCGAGCGTAGTCATCATGGCGTCGCCGACGAGGCGAGCGTGCTGCGGGGGACAGCGTTCTCAGGCGGCGACAGTGTGGTGTTGCTGGGGCGCTTCGAGGGCGATGCCATGAACGAGACCGAAGGCGCGCTCGCGGGCGACGGTGGGCTGCGTCTCGTCACGGACGATGTCGAGTGCGATCCGGCGAAAGCCTTCGCACTGCAGCAGGTTGGCGAGGGCGACTGCTTCGATGGCGCGGCTGGCGAAACCGTCTTTGGCGATGCCCTCGGCGAGGTCTGCGAGCTGGATGGGGCTGGAGCGGAGTTGCTGGGTGGTGCGCTGTGTGGTGCTCATATGGATGACGGTACGCCTGGACAATGATTCTGTATAGCGATGATATCTTGTGTTGTTGATCGTGTTTGCTTATGATGCTTCCATGTTGCGAGATGTGGAAGTACGCCAACTGCGAGCGCTGCAGGCCGTTGCCGAGGAAGGCTCGTTCGGGCGGGCCGCCGAGCGGTTGGGCTTCACGCAATCAGCCATCAGCCAACAGATTGCCGGGCTTGAGCGAGCCGTTGGCGACAAGGTGTTCGACCGTCCCGGTGGCCCCAAGCGAGTGCATCTGACCCCCACTGGCTCGCTGGTCTTGGAGTACGCGGTCACGCTCTTCGAGCAGATGCGGGTGGCCGAGGATGGCCTGCGTTCGCTGCGTTCCGGTGAAGTCGGGCGTCTCGTCGTCGGGTCGTTTCAGAGCATCTCGGTCAACGTGCTGCCCGAAGTTGTCGGGCGGATGCGCAGTGAGCGGCCGGGCCTTTCGGTGCGGTGCGTCGAGGAGGACGAGAATGACGACCTGATCGCGCGGTTGATGTCCGACGAATTGGATCTGACGTTTCTGATCGGCGCACCGGATGACCATGCGATCGAGTCGACAACGCTGCTCATCGACCCGTTCGTACTGGTCAGTCCCGCCTCCCTCAGCGGTCGAATCACCGACCCGGCCCACCTGGGTGGTGTGGCGATGATCGGGCAGTCGCCGTGCGCGTGCCAGTTGTCCATCGACGATGCGCTGCGCGACCTGGGCGTGGTGCCCGACTATGTGTTCCGCACCAACGACAACGCTGCCGTACAGGCGATGGTTCGTGCCGGTATGGGCTACGCGATTCTTCCCCACCTGGCGGTCGACCCCACCGACACCGGAGTGGTCATCGCAATGATGGAGCCGCCGATTCCGCCGCGGGTGTTGGTACTCGCTCGTCGTCGTGGCCGCACTCTGCCACCGGCAGCCGGGCGGTTCATCGAGTTGGCTCTCTCGGTGTGCAGCGATCTTCAGTTGCCCGAGTATCAGCCCACCACCATCGGCGCCTAGCCCAATCCTGGCTCGCTAGGCCCCGCGTCCGTGTCGTTGGAGTCTTGGTCGCGCAGGAACCGTTCGAACTCTGCGGCCAGTTCGTCGCCACTGGGCATCTCGCTGATGGCTCGATCGAGGTCGAGGGTCTGTTGCTCGGCTCGGTCGTAGAGCGATTCCAGCTGACGAACCATGGCTTCGTGCTCGTCGTTGCCACCGACTAACACGTTGATGCGCTGGTGTTGGATCTCGGCTTCGCTGGCGAGCGCCGAGCCGTCAATGGTGATGCCGGTGACCTCGTGGAGGCCATCCAGCAACGCGACCGATGCAGCCGGGTAGCTCATCGCACTCACGTAGTGCGGCACCTGCACCCACAGCCCGAGAGAGGCAATTCCCGCCTCGGTGAGCGCATGCTCGAGCACGGCGCTCATGCCCGCCGGCACGTCGACTGAGTTCTTCAGGTACGGCAGGTCGGCGATCACGTCGGCCGATGGCGAACTACTGGACAGGCGGGCTGGCCGGGTGTGCGGCGAGGCGAACGGATACGAGCCGAGTGCCACCATCTGGTAGACACCAAGCTGCAATGCCAGCTGCGTTACCGCACTCGCAAATCCGCGCCACTGCGAGTCGGGCTCGGGCCCCACCAACGTCAGTACGGGCTGGCCATTGCTGTCCGCGCCCACCTTCAACTCGATGTCGTGCCACGCCAGCTTGGTATTGACGCCCTCACGAAGCTCCATCGTTGGGCGGCGAGCGCGGTAGTCGATGAATGTGTCGCCGTCGAAGGTGGCGAGCGCCTTGGTATCGCACGCGCTGTCCAGCGCGGCCATCGCCGCCGCAGCGGCGCCGCTGGCGTCGATCCAGCCGTGAAGGTGAACCACCATGACGGGGCGGTCGAGAACAGGAATGTCGCCATGCAGTTGGTAGCGAGGGTTCATGGGAGTTGCTCCAACATCTGCTCAGCAGAGGCGGCGGCGGCCTCCACCTGCAACTTGAACGGGTTCAGCTCGGCAGCGTCGCGCGCGCCAAGTGCGCCGCCGAGGTAGCGGGCGTAGACGCCCTCAAGAATGCACGCCAACTTCCAGTAGGCGAACGACACGTAGAACGGCAAGTGCGTGAGGTCGCGGCCGCTGACCTGCGCGTAACGATCGGCCAACTGCGCACGGTCGTAGAACCCGGTCGCAGTCGTTGCCGATCCTGTCCAGGCGGACGCAACATCGTTTGGGCCAGTCCAATACACCTGCAGCAGACCAACGTCCGCCAGCGGGTCACCGAGGGTGCAAATCTCCCAATCGAGCACGGCGACTACTCGGCCATCGTTGCCCACTATGCAGTTGTCCAGGCGGTAATCGCCGTGCACTATGGTCGCCGATCCCTGCTCCGGAATTCGCCGCATGAGTTCGTCGTGTACACGATCGACGGCTGGCAGTGGCCGAGTCTGCTGCTGGTTCCATTGGCCGTACCAGCGCTTCAATTGGCGTGCGATGTAACCCTCGTGACGGCCGAGCTCACTGAGGCCGGCGGCCTCGAGATCGACAGAGTGGATGGCCACCATCGTGTCGACCAACGACTCGCTCGCGACACGACGTGCGTCTGGTGTGAGGACATTTTCGGCGACGGCTCGGTCGCGCAGCACGTGGCCGTCGACGAAGCCCATTACGTAGAACGGCGCCTCGTTGACGGAGAGATCGTCGCAGAACCCGAGCGCCGGTGCGACCGGGACAGCGGACTTCTGCAGCCCGCTGATGATGCGGTGCTCGCGACCCATGTCGTGCGCGCTGGCCAATACGTGGCCGAGCGGTGGCCGCCGGAGGACGAACCGACGGCCGTCCGCCCCCGTCACAGTGAACGTGAGGTTCGAGTGGCCGCCAGCGATGACGTCGAACGTGAACGGGCCGACCGCACCGTCGACGTTGGCCTCCAACCACTCGCTGACCGCCGCCACATCGATGCCGTGCACAGAACTCATTGCTTCCGTACGGTAGCGCCCTTCGCTCTCGCGTGCGCCGTTGAACCCCGTTGATCACCGTTGGCAGCCGTAACCAATGTGGTCGTTACCGGTGTGGTCGTTAGCGGTATCGTGCCCGCCATGGCCATCGATGTCACCGACGCAACATTCCAAACCGAAGTCATCGACCGCTCGCACACCGTGCCGGTGATCGTTGATCTGTGGGCACCATGGTGTGGCCCGTGCCGCACGCTTGGCCCCATCATCGAGAAAGTGGTCGAGGCAACCGGTGGCAAGGTCGTGCTGGTGAAAGTTGATACCGACCAAAACCCGGCGATCTCGCAAGCGTTCGAAGTGCAGTCGATCCCCGCCGTGTACGCACTGAAGAATGGCGCCGTCGTGGATGGTTTCACGGGTGCCTACCCGGAACACATCGTGCAACAGTTCGTCGATTCGCTGATGCCCACCGAGGGCGACGACGCCATGGCTGTCCTGCTCGCTGAAGGCACCGAAGGCTCGTATCGCGCCGCGTTGGAGATCGAGGCGGACAACGAAGATGCCATCGTCGGGCTCGCCGAATTGCTCATCGCGCGCGGTGAGAACGAGCAGGCGCTGCAGTTCCTGGCGCGCATCCCCGAGACCGACCGCACTCGCCACGCCGCAGCAGCCGCGCGAGTGCAGGTTGCCCCCGACGACGATCACGAAGCCACGTTGATCGCGCTGTTGGATCAGGTGAAGGCCGACGAAGCCGCCCGCCAGCAATACGTCGACCTACTCGAACTGATGGGCCCCGACGACCCCCGAGTCGCGGTGTACCGCAAGAAATTGACAGCCCGCCTCTTCTAGACCGTGCGCGCAGCTACTGCGGCGGGTGCCGCTGTGGTCACACTCGCCGGTTGTAACGCTGACCATTCGGGCTGGTTGGGGCCGCGTGTAAGTGGTGCGCTGCGTGGCTTGGAGTGGGTTCGTGCGCCGTCGTGGGTGATGAAGAACGCGTCGCCGTTGAAGCACAGAGTGATGATGTCTCGAACACAACAGCACAGGATTGTCGAGTGCGGGTTTCGTTGTCCTTGCCGGCGTAGGTCATTGCGTTCTGGATCGCTTTGTCGAACTCAGTGCCAGCGGCTTCGTTCAAACTGAAGCTCCCATGGGTGAGGTCGTCCATCGTCGTGTTGTAGGTGAGCTCACACGGCCGCGCGGCCGGTGGTGCCTCTCATACAGCAATGTTGCTCTCACCCGCTGCCACCGCATCGAGCGTGAACAGTGCTGCACGATCAGCGCAGCGTGTCGTGTCCGCTAGCGTCACCGTCCGTGTCGGACGAGGAGCGCATGCTGCGCGTGGGAATGGTCAGTCCGTACAGCCTGTCGGTGCCGGGCGGCGTCCAAATGCAGGCAATGGGGCTGGCTCGCGAGCTGCGCCGAATGGGCCACGAAGTTCGCGTCCTGGGCCCCTGCGATGGGCCACCACCAGCCACCTTCGTGACCCCGCTCGGCAACAGCCTGCCAACCTCGACCAACGGTTCGATCGCCCCGCTCGCCCCGGACCCGGCTTGCGTGCTGCGCACGATGCGGGTGCTCTTCGAAGAGCAGTTCGACGTGCTCCACCTACACGAGCCATTTGCACCCGGTCCGCCGATGACGTCGATGTTGCTGCATCCGGCGCCCGTGATCGCTACCTTCCACGCGGCTGGTGACAGCCCCAGTTACCGCTACGGCAGCGCGCCGATGAAGGCAGCCGCCAAGAACATCGCCCGTCGGATCGCGGTGTCGAAGGATGCGCTCGCGCTGGTGCAGGAGGCTGTGCCCGGCGAGTACGAGGTGCTCTACAACGGGGTGGAGCTGCAGGAATATCGCACCGCCAAGCCCTACCCAACAATAGGCCCAACGGTCTTCTTCTGCGGTCGACACGAGGAACGCAAGGGCCTGGATGTACTGCTGGCGGCGATGCCCCTGCTGGGCGCCGACGTGCAGTTGTGGGTGGCCAGTAGTGGCCCCGACACCGATCGCCTGCGGGCGCAGGCGTCGGCCGACGCAAGGATTCACTGGCTGGGTCGGCTCAGCGACGAGGAGAAGATTGCTCGCCTCAAGGGTGCCGATGTGTTCTGCGCCCCCTCGCTGCACGGCGAGTCGTTCGGCGTTGTCCTGATCGAGGCGATGGCCGCCGGCACCTGCATCGTCGCCAGCGCGCTCGACGGATATCGCAATGTCGCCACCGATAATCTCGATTCGCTGCTGGTCCCGCCGGGCGATGCCAACGCACTGGCAACGGCAATCGCGCACGCCCTCCAGAACCCTGAGTTGAGCGCACGATTGGTCGCCGCCGGAGACCGCAGGGCCGACGATTTCTCGATGGTCGCCCTCGCTGGCGCCTATGCGGCGATGTACCGCGAGGTGGCGGCGCCACCCAGCCGAACCCGGCGCCCGATGTCGCCGTGGCCCTTCATGTCCGGCCCGGTGTCACCCCGCCAGCGGCGCCGCACCCGTATGATGGCGCCATAACGGCGCAGCCTCCCAGCGCCCCGACCCCTCGGAGTCACGACAATGGTGTGGATCATTCTTCTGGTCGTCGTAGCGCTACTCGCGCTGTACGGCATCGCCAGCTACAACGGCCTCATTCGCGGCCGCAACCAGGTTGAAAACGCGTGGTCGCAGATCGATGTGCAGCTCAAGCGCCGTATCGACCTCATCCCCAACCTGGTAGAGACCGTCAAGGCCTACGCCGCCCACGAGAAGACGACGCTGGAAGCGGTCATCAACGCCCGCAACGCCGCCATCGCTGCGCCGGCTACCCCCGCTGGCCAGGCCGTGGCCGACAACCAGATGACCGGCGCACTGCGCCAGATTTTCGCCCTCGGCGAGGCCTATCCGGACCTGAAGGCCAACCAAACTTTCCTCGCCCTGCAGGAAGAACTCAGCGCCACTGAGGGCCGCGTGGCATATGCCCGCCAGTTCTACAACGACAGCGTGTTGGGTTACAACAACAAGCTGCAGGCATTCCCCACGGTCTTCTTCGCTCGCATGCTGAAGTTCGACAAGCGCGAGTATTTCGAGACCGACGAGGCCGCCCGCGAGGTGCCCAAGGTCCAGTTCTGAACACGCCATGTTCGAACTGATTCGTGCCAACAAGCGACGAAGCGTCGCGCTCATTGCCTCGTTCGTACTGGTGCTCGTTCTCGTCGGAGCTGCCTTTGGGTTGCTCATCGGCAACGGTGTTGGGGGCACCCTCGTGGCCCTCGTATTCGCTGGTGGAATGGCCTTCTTCTCGTACTGGAAGGCCGATGCCATCGCACTGAAGGTCAGCCGTGCGTACCCCGCCGACCCAGTGGAGTTCCAACGACTCCACAACCTGGTGGAGGGCCTGTGCATCGCCAGCGGTCTACCCAAGCCGGGTATCTACATCGTCGACGATCCGGCACCCAATGCGTTCGCTACCGGGCGCGACCCCAAGCATGCGGCAATCGCGGTGACCACCGGTCTGCTGGAGAAGCTGAACAGAGTTGAGTTGGAAGGCGTGCTGGCCCACGAGCTCTCGCACATTCGCAACTACGACATTTTGGTCAGCACGCTGGCGGTCACGCTGGTCGGCTCGATTGCCCTGCTCACCAATATCGGCATTCGCATGATGTGGTGGAACGGTGGCCGCGAACGTCGCGACGGCGACCAAGGCAATGGCGGCAACATCCTCGCGTTTGCCGGCCTCGCGTTGCTGATCTTCGCCCCCATCATTGCCAAAGCCATGCAAGCGACGATCAGCCGCAAGCGCGAGACGTTGGCCGATATCTCCGCCTGCCAGCTGACGCGCTACCCACCCGGCCTCATCTCCGCACTGGAGAAGTTGCGCGACGACGGCACCGTCACCCACGCCGCCTCCACGGCCACGGCACACATGTGGATTGAGCAGCCGATGTCGGGAGTCGGCGACCACGGCAAGCTGGGCAAGTGGAACAAGATGTTCGACACGCACCCGCCGCTCGAAGAGCGCATCGCCCTGCTCCGCGAACTATGAGCCGCACACGCCACTTCATCGCTGCAGCCGTGCTCGTCGTCGGCGCCGTTGCGTGCGGTGGCGACGACAAGTCGTCGCCAACAGTCGAGCCAACCACTTCGGTGGTGGCCACCACAGAGGCGGCAACTACGACAGTCGCTCCCACCACCACACTCCCGGCCACCACGACCACCGAAGTGCCGGCGCCGGTGTACCCGCTCACCGGTTTACCCGTCACCGACCCCGGCGTCGCTGAACGCGCGGCGCTCGTCGTCAAGATTGACAACAACGCCGCGGCTCGGCCGCAGAGCGGTCTCAACGAAGCCGACATCGTCTTCGAGGAGATCGTCGAAGTGCAGACGCGGTTTGCGGCGGTGTTCCAATCGCAAGGCGCCGAGCCCGTCGGCCCCATCCGCTCTGGGCGCACGCAGGACGTGCTGCTCTTGGGCTCGCTGAACAGTCCGCTCTTCATGTGGAGTGGCGGCAATGGCAATGTGACCAGCGCAATCGAGGGCAGTGACTTCGTCAACCTCAGCGCGCAGCGCAACAACGTCTACACAGCTGCCGGCTTCTTCCGGAGCAACGAGCGCAGCAACCCGCACGACCTGTATGCCTCGACGACAGGTGCATGGACACTGGCTCCCGAGGGCGCGAGCGCGCCGCCACAGCAATTCCTGTACCGCAAACAGGGTGAGCCGGCGGTTGGCGAGGCGACTTCCGGCGTCGACCTGAACATGGATGGCCTGCCCATCGAATGGCGCTTCGACCCGCCGGCGGGTGCATACCTGCGCTCCAACAATGGCACCCCACATATGGACGCGCTCAGCGGGCAGGTCAGTACCGAGAACGTGTTGGTGATGTTCGTGGACTACCAGCCCAGCCCTGCCGACAGCCGTAGCCCCGAAGCGCAAACCATCGGCGCTGGCGAGGCCTGGCTGTTCACCGGCGGCATGCTCGTACGCGGTACCTGGACGCGCAACGACCGCCTCTCCGCCTTCGTGCTCCACGACGCTGCTGGCGCCACCATCGCGCTCACCCCCGGCCGGACGTTCATCGAGCTGGCCCGCGTCGCCACCGCCAACGCCATCTCCTAGATCGGGAGGCCGGGTACTAGGAGTACCTGGATTTTGCTGAGGTGCCGCGAGGTCGGCAGCGGTACGCTGAGAACATGACTTCTGAGACGTCACCATCACGCTCAACAGGAACAATGCAGGTGAAGCGGGGCCTTGCCGAGATGATGAAGGGCGGCGTCATCATGGACGTCGTCAACGCCGAGCAGGCCAAGATCGCGGAAGACGCTGGTGCCTGCGCCGTCATGGCGCTCGAGCGGGTCCCCGCCGACATTCGCCGTGACGGTGGGGTGGCCCGTATGAGCGACCCGGAGATGATCGAGAGCATCAAAGCCGCCGTCACCATTCCGGTCATGGCCAAGGTCCGCATTGGCCACTTCGTGGAGGCACAGATCCTGCAGGCCCTCGGCGTCGACTACATCGACGAGAGCGAAGTGCTCACCCCCGCCGACGAAGCCCACCACATTGACAAGTGGGCCTTCACCGTGCCGTTCGTATGCGGCGCCACCAACCTGGGCGAGGCTCTGCGTCGCATCAGCGAGGGTGCCTGCATGATCCGTAGCAAGGGCGAGGCAGGCACCGGCAACATCGTCGAGGCCGTCCGCCACCTGCGAAGCATCATCGGCGACATTCGTAAGATCACCCAGGCCGACAATGCCGAGCTGTTCCAGTGGGCCAAGCAGTTACAGGCACCGCTGCCGCTTGTGCAGGAGATCGCCGAGACCGGCTGGCTGCAGGTTCCCCTGTTCTGCGCCGGCGGCATTGCCACCCCGGCCGACGCCGCCCTCGCCATGCAGTTGGGTGCTCAGGCCGTGTTCGTTGGCTCCGGCATCTTCAAGAGCGACGACCCGTCGCCGCGTGCGAAGGCAATTGTCGAAGCCACCACGCACTTCCGCGACGCCGACATTCTGGCCAAGGTGAGCCGCGGCCTGGGTGCCCCGATGACCGGCATCGGAATGGACGAAATCAACCAGACCACGCGTTTCGCAGAGCGCGGCTGGTAGTCAGTCATGCCCTCAGCGGAGCCGCCAGGTGAACGCCGGCGTCGCCGTGCCGATTGTTGGCGTCCTTGCGCTGCAGGGCGCCTTCGCCGCGCATGAAGACGCGCTGCGCGGCCTGGGCGTCGACATCCGGCAGGTCCGCACACCACTCGACCTTGCACACGTGCATGCCTTGGTGATGCCGGGCGGGGAAAGCACCACCATGTCGCGACTGCTCGACACGTCGCGACTGTTCGAGCCACTTCAGCAGCGACTGGCCAACGGAATGCCGGTGTTTGGCACCTGTGCGGGCATGATCCTGCTCGCTGCCAACGTGCTGGACGGCCGACCCGACCAGCGCAGCTTCGGGGTCATCGACATCGACGTCCGCCGCAATGGCTACGGCCGGCAAGTGGACAGCTTCGAGACCGACATCATGGTTGCTGGGCTCAGCGTCCCGTTCCACGCTGTGTTCATTCGGGCACCTAAGGTAGTGACTACTGGCACCGCAGTAGAGGTGTTGGCCACGCACGACGGCGTGCCGGTTCTCGCACGCCAGGGACCCGTCATGGTGGCGTCGTTCCATCCAGAGATCACACCAGATGCACGGCTGCACGAGATGTTCTTGCAGCACAACGGATTCACCACCGAGCCACGCTCGTCCAGCACGGAAAGGGGATAGTCCAATGTCGGGCCACTCCAAATGGGCAACGATCAAACACAAGAAGGGCGCAGCCGACAAGGCGCGCGCCAAGGTGTTCAACAAGATCGCCCGACAGCTTGAAGTCGCCGCCCGCGAAGGCGGCGGCGACCCCTCCACCAACGCCTCGCTGCGTACTGTGATCTTGAAGGCGAAGGGCGCACAGATGACCAACGACGCCATCGACCGTGCGGTGAAGCGTGGTGCCGGCGTGACCGATGGCGGTACCTACGAGGCGATCATGTACGAGGGGTATGCCCCCGGTGGCGTGGCGATGCTGGTGGACGTACTGACTGACAACCGCAATCGCAGCGGCGGTGATGTACGCAACATATTCGCCAAGCTTGGGGGAGCGCTGGCCGAACCCGGCGCGGTCGGCTGGCAGTTCAGTCGACGCGGCGTGGTGCTGGTGCAGGGCGGCGATGAAGACACGGTCATGATGGCTGCGCTGGAGGCCGGGGCCGACGATGTTGCCGACGACGGCGATGGCATGTGGCGCCTCACCTGCGACCCGGCACACGTGTTCGACGTGCGCGACGCCCTTCAGGCACGCGGCCTCAAGATCGAGTCGGCTGAGAGCACGATGGTCTCCAGCCTGACGGTGGAGGTCACCGACGCAGAAGATGCACGCAAGATCCTGCGTATCATCGATGCATTGGAGGACAATGACGACGTGCAAGACGTCTATAGCAACTTCGATATCAGTGAAGAGTTGATGGAAGCGGTCGGCGAGTGAGCATCTCCGTCGGCGACGCCGCCCCTTCCTTCACCCTGTCGGCAACCGGCGGCGGCAAAGCCTCGCTCAGCGACTTCCTCGGCAAGCCACTCGTTCTGGTGTTCTACCCTGGTGACGACACGCCGGTGTGTACCAAGCAACTCAATAGCTACAACGACGACCTGTCGCAGTTCGAAGCGCTCAACGCGCAGGTCGTTGCCATCTCTGCGCAAAGCGTGGAGAGCCACGAGAAGTTCTCCGACAAGCACGGCTTCAAGTTTCCATTGCTGGCGGACACCGATAAGTCGGTCGCCGCCGCCTATGGCACGCTTGGCCCGCTCGGGTTCCCACGCCGCAGCGTGTTCATCGTCGACGCCGACGGTGTGGTGCGGTACGCGCACCGAGCCATCGCTGGCCTCACCTTCCGCCCCGTCGGCGAATTGATCGACGTCCTGCTCAGCCTTCTCCGCTAGCCGCTCAGTACCGTGCTCTGGCACGGGCCGCCATTGCAGGGATCGACGAACTCGCGGTGAGCAGGAACGTCAGCGCCTGCTGCAGCACCAGTGGCTCGTCGCTGCCTGCGCCGTGCGGGTCGCGCCCGTTTTCGGGTTCCGTCGGTGTCAGGTTCACGGGCGGTGGCGCTGGAGTGCCGAAGTCCCAGAGCACCAAGATCGCGGCTGGTTGACGCCGCTGGGTGGAGCTGCGCGATGTTGCACATCGGCATCGCGTCGCTACCGCACCCGGCGACGGTCCGCGGACGCAGGTGTCCCATCCGATAGCCTCGTACGCGTGTTCGTTCGAGATGAATCCATCGTGCTCGGAATCGACCCCGGCCTCACTCGTTGCGGTTACGCGGTCCTGCATTCCGCGGGCAACGTGGTGCGCCCCATTGCCCTCGGGGTCATCCGCACGCCGCCCACCGATCCGTTGCCGCAGCGCCTGGCCGAGCTGAAGGGCGAGCTGGTGTTGCTGTTGCAGCAGTACCGTCCGTTCGCTGTGGCGGTCGAGCAGGTGTTCTTCCAAACCAACGTGCGTACAGCTATGAGCGTTGGCCAGGCCAGTGGGCTTGCGCTCGCTGAGGCTGCTGCGTTCGGCTGCGATGTGGTGCAGTTCACGCCCAACCAGGTGAAAGATTGCGTCGCCGGTTGGGGTGGCGCCGACAAAGCGCAGGTGCAGCGGATGGTGCAGGCTCGGTTGGGCCTTTCCACACCGCCGAAACCTGCCGACGCAGCCGATGCTGCCGCGTTGGCACTGTGCTACATCGCGGCTGCACCCATGCGGCGCAGCGTGTCGCGGGCGTTGGCCAGATGATCGGATCGTTGCGCGGATCGGTGCTGGAGCGCACCGAGGACTCGACGGCGCTCATCGAAGTGAATGGCGTCGGCTACTTCGTGGCGGTCACGCCGCGCACTCTTGCCGAACTCGAGCCGGGCGCATCGGTGTTTGTGTACGTGCACCATCACATTCGTGAGGATGCGCAGACGTTGTTCGGGTTTCTGCAGCGCGACGAGCGCACCACCTTCCAAGTGCTCATCGCCACGCATGGCATCGGGCCGGCACTCGCGTTGGCCATTCTCGGCACCCACGGCCCATCCGCACTGGTCGACGTCATCGCGTCGAACGACATCGGTGCACTGACGTTGGTACCGGGCGTCGGTAAGAAGACTGCCGAGCGGCTGTTGGTCGAGCTTCGTAATCGTCTCAGCCTGCCCATGCTCGACCCGTTGCCGGTTGGCGCGGGCGGCAAGGCCTCCGTCATCGGCGACGTGCGCGAGGCACTCACGGGGCTGGGCTACGGGCCAGAGGAAGTACGCGACGCAATGCGCGAGCTGCCCACCGATGGCGACGCCTCCAGTCTGTTGCGCGATGCACTGAAGCTGTTGGGGGCCAAGCGTGCGTGACGAGTTTCTGGAACCGGAGATGGTCAGCAACGACGCCGAGGTCGACGAAGTTGGCTTGCGGCCGCGCAAGCTCAGCGAGTTCGTTGGCCAGCGCGAGCTGAAGGAGCACCTCTCGATTGTGCTGGAGGCCGCCACACTACGTGGCCAGCCTGCCGATCATCTCCTGCTGGCTGGTCCGCCAGGCCTGGGGAAGACCTCGATGGCGGGAATCGTTGCGGCCGAGATGGGTGTGCACATGCACATCACCTCCGGGCCAGCACTGGAGCGCGCGGGTGACCTGGCTGCCATTCTCACCAAGCTTGAGGAAGGCGACGTGCTCTTCATCGACGAGATTCATCGCCTGTCGCGCGCGGTCGAGGAGATTCTGTACCCGGCGATGGAGGACTTTCAGCTCGATATTGTCGTCGGCAAGGGCCCCGCGGCGTCCAGTATCCGCCTGACGTTGCCGCCGTTCACGCTGGTGGGTGCCACCACTCGTACCGGCATGATCACTGGGCCGCTGCGTGACCGATTTGGTCTGGTGGCGCGACTGGATTACTACGCCGACGACGAGCTGGAAGCCATCGTGCGCCGCGCGGCGGGCATCTTGCACGTGCGCATTTCTGCGGAAGGCGCGTGGGAGATTGCCCGCCGCTCACGGGGTACGCCCCGTATCGCCAACAGGCTGCTGCGGCGTGTTCGCGACTTCGCCGAGGTCCGCGGCGACGGCACGATCGCCGAGTCCACTGCCCGTGAGGGCCTCAAAGTCTTTGGCGTTGACGAACGCGGCCTCGACAAGGTTGACCGCGCGATTCTGAACGCAATCTGCCAGCAGTTCGCAGGTGGTCCAGTGGGGCTCAGTACCGTCGCCATCAGCGTCGGTGAGCAGCCCGAGACGGTGGAAGACATGTACGAACCGTTCCTCATCCAGCAGGGCCTGCTGGCCCGCACGCCGCGTGGACGTATCGCCATGCCGGCGGCTTACACGCATATGGGGCTGGCCGTGCCAAGCGTCGATCGGCCGAACGGTCTGTTCGACTGAGCGGTCTGTTCGACTGAGCGGCGCTAGGCGGGCAGGTAGAGACCCAGGAAGGCCATGGTCTTCGCCCACGCAGCCTTGGCGGCGGCCTCATTGTGAAACATCGCGCTCTCGTGGTTGTCGAAGGCGTGGCCCGCCTGCTCGACGTTGAGGACGAAACCCTCTCGGCCGGCAATGGCGTCGCCGATTGCGTCGACGCCTGCGTTCGGAATGAACGCGTCTTCGCTGCCGAAGTGGAACAGCGTCGGACAGGTCACCTGGTCGATCAGGCCCAGCATGTCGGGCACGCCCGATCCGTAGTAGCTGACGCACAGGGACGGCTCGGCGTTGGCGGCCACAGCCCACGCCAGGGTGCCGCCGAGACAGAAGCCCATCACAGCCGGAGCGGTCTCGATGCCTTGCTGGCCGGCGAGGTAGGCGAGGGCGGCGCTGACGTCGCCCACCGCCGCAGGAAAGTTCAGCTGTCCAACCTTTTCCATACTGGCACCGAGGCCAGCCGGATCGTGGCCGGCTTCCCAATTGGGAGCGAAACGCCAGAACACATCGGGTGCGCCAACGAGATAGCCGGCGGCTGCGAGCCGTTCGGCCACCGCACGGATGTAGGGCCCAACACCGAAAATTTCTTGAATCAACAGCACCGCCGCCTTCGGCGGCTGATCCGGCGTCCAGATGTGAAGGTCCATGTCGCCGGCGTCGCCGCAGGCGACCCGGTCTGTGCGCATCGTGCTCATTTGCCCATGGTGCCACAGCTATTCCAGCCTTGCCGCATGAGGCCCCGTGAGCGATGTGCCATTAGCCTGAAGTTGCCATGACCGACGCAACTGACGCCCAGCACGCACCCTCCGGCGACGAGGTTCGCGACGCGCTGCCCGACGATCTCAACGCTCACGAGTACGCCGGGCCGTACGACTTTCCGGACAACAGTCGTCGGCGCAAGCCTGGTGCGCTGTACCTCGCGTTCTCCGCGTTATGCGTCGTGCTGTGGTTGTGGAAGGGCGATTCGTCGGCGCTCGTCAACAGCGGGTTCCTTTGGGCTGCGCTGTTGCTCGGCGTGTTCGGCGCGTTCTCCATCACGTCGGGCTGGCGGATGAAGGTCGACGAGAAGCAGGCGCTGGTTGCGGCGCAGGGTGCCGTCGGGTTCGCTGTGGGGCACGCCTCTGCCCAGCAGGTGTGGCGCGGTGTGCGAAGCCGGCCGACATGGCGAGTGCTGATCTATTCCGCAGAAGACCCGCCGCGGCGTCGCGGGCTGGTGCTGGTGGATGCCATGAACGGTCGCGTGGTCGAGCACCTGACACAGGACAACCCCATCGAAGAGTGGGACATTTAGCGTTCGCCAGCGGTGGCGATCTTTCGGAGTTGCTGCCCTAACTCCAGCGCGATCTCGCGGAGACGAGCCAACGTTGCCTCGGCCCACGCGTCGGCACGCGTGGCGGCAATCGTGTCGGCGACCTGTGCCGGATCCGGGGTGGTCCCCAGCAAACGGCCCGCCTCGCCGAGAAGTCGATTCATGTCGACCGACAGACGATCGAACTCGTCATGGGGCGTCTCGCCCTGTGCTTCGCGCAGCCGGCGCGGTACGGAACGAAAGGTGACGACAAGATCGTCGGGTGATGCACTGATCATCGCGCCATGCTGGTCTGGTACGGAGCCCGGTGGCAAGGGGTAACCTCTGAACCAATGTTCGACGGAAAGTTTCGTGTCCCGATCGACAGGGCGGTCAAGCCCATTGGGAATGGCTTGCGCCGCACTGGTCTCACGCCCGATCACCTGACGGTGATGGGTCTGCTGGTCGCGGTCGGTGCCGCCGTCGCAATTGGCGCCGGCTGGTTACGTCTCGGAGTCCTGCTGGTGATTCTCGCCGCGCTTCCCGATCTGCTCGATGGTGCGTTGGCCAAAGCGTCGGGCACATCCAGTCAGCGCGGTGCGTTCTTCGACTCCACCATCGACCGCTTTGCCGACGCTCTGCTGTTCGGTGGTGTGGCGTGGTACTTCGCCGCCGGCGACCACCCGCTGATGGCGATGCTGCCTTTCTCCGTGATGGCGCTCAGCTCGGTCATCAGCTACATGCGCGCCAAGGCGGAGTCGCTGGGGCTCGATGCAAAGGGCGGCATCATGGAGCGTGCCGAGCGCATCATCGCGTTGCTGCTTGGCCTGGTGTACGAGCCGCTGCTCATCCCGATTCTGTGGATCACCTTGGCGCTCACCGCAATCACCGCGGTGCAGCGCTTCGTGAAGGTCTGGAAGCAGGCCGCCGTGGCCCCGGTAACCGCGGAACGTATCGAGCTGCGCCGCAACCGTCGCCAGAGCCGCCGAGTCGTGCGCACCGAGCGCCGTCACACGCGAATTTCACGCGCCACCGGGCGTACGTCGATCCGTCGTGACTGATCCATTGTGACTGACAGTTCCCGTGACTGATGAACTGTCGGCCGCAGCGTCCGGCCGCAAGAAGATCACTGATGCGGCGACGGTCGGCACGTATCGCCTGGGCGCGCTGGCCGCAAAGCTGATGCCCGGGCCGCTCGCAGCAGCGGCAGCAACGTCGTTGGGCTTCGGGGCCAGCTTCTCCAACCCCGCCAAACGGGCGATGATCGAACGCCACCTTCAGCGAGTGAATTCTCAGCTGCGCGGCGCTTCACTGCGAGTCGCAGCACAGCAGGCCTTCGATAGCTATGCCCGGTATTACATGGAGAGCTTTCGTCTGCCGTCACTCAGCAAGCGCACCGTGGATCGCAGCTTCACCGTCGACGGCTTTGAGCACATTACCGACGCGTTGGAGCTTGGGAACGGCTGCATCTTCGCCCTGCCGCACCTCGGTGGCTGGGAGTGGGCTGGCCGGTGGATGACCGACCAGGGCTACAAGCTGACCGTGGTGGTCGAGGCGCTCGAGCCGCCCGAACTGTTCGAGTGGTTCGCCGACCTCCGCAAGGAACTGGGAATGACGGTGGTGCCCACCGGGCCCACGGCCGGTCCAGCGGTGCTGAAGGCGCTGCGCGAGAACCAGATCGTGTGCCTGCTGTGCGACCGAGACCTCGACAAGAAGGGCGTGGAGGTGGAGTTTTTCGGCGAGCGGACAACGTTGCCTGCGGGCCCGGCGACGCTCGCCCTGCGCGTGGGTTCGCCGATTCTGCCGGTGGGTTGCTACTTCACGTCTGCTTACGGGGGCCACCATGCGGTGGTGCGGCCGCCGCTGTCGCTGCAGCGTTCCGGCGGCCTGCGCGAGGACGTGGCGCGTATCACCCAAAATCTGGCCTATGAGCTGGAGTTTCTGATCCGTCGCGCCCCAGAACAATGGCATTTGTTCCAACCCAACTGGCCCAGCGACCCCGGCTACTGACATTCAAAACTTCTCCCAAGATGTAGCAATTTCGGGCTTGTTCAACCCGCTTGTGGAGAACGATAGGCTCGGTGGTCATGGTCGTCGAGCAGCGTGAGGGTTACCGCCTGTGGGAGGGCGGCCCAGTCCCTCGCGGCGCCGACGGCGTCACCTTCGGGTCGCTGGTGATTGTGCGGCACGGAAAAGCTTCGCCGTACCTGCTGCGTCATGAACTGGTGCATGTGCGGCAGTGGCGGCGCTACGGCGTGCTTGGCTTCGGTGTTCGCTACGTCGGCAGCTATGCGCTGTGGCGGCTCCGTCGCAAGGGGCATCGCGGCGCCTACCTGCGCATCCCAATGGAGATCGAGGCCGACTGGGTTGCTCGCCGCCAGTTGGCCACTGCGGTCCGCGACGAACTTTCGGATCGCGTCGCGTCGTAGTCGGTAGCGGGGCCGATATGTTCGGCCTTGGCTTCCCCCAGTCGTTCAATCGGGCGCACGCGCCCGCTGACGCGAGGGAGCCTCGTTGTCCGAGTACCCGGATCGCCCGGCACCAAGAATCTCCGTACTGGCTCGTGTACGCGCCTGGGTCCAGTGGGTTGGGACCGGACGAGTGGTCGCGTCCGCCGTCGTAGTACTGGCTGTGGTGGCAGCTGCCTATTGGCTGGTGAAGCCGCCGCCGGTCACCACTGAGTCGAAACTGCCGTACGCCAACGCTTCGACCCCGTCGACCGTCGCTTTGGTGAGTGCCTCCACCATTCCACCGACGACGGTCGGATCCGAGTTACTGGTCGTGCACGTTGCCGGGGCGGTACAGGCTCCCGGGGTCTATCGCCTCAACGCCGGTTCACGAGTCATCGATGCCGTGCGGGCGGCGGGGGGAATGGCGACGGACTCCAACTCCGACGCCATCAACCTGGCGGCAGTGCTGACGGACGGCGAGCGAGTGTACGTGCCGCGGGTTGGTGAGGCCGTGCAAGTCGTGGTATCCGGTGGATCCACTGCGCGCAGTACCCCAACCGGGCCGGTCAATCTGAACAACGCCACTGCTGACGATCTCGATACGTTGCCCGGCGTGGGGCCGGCGACGTCGGCCGCAATCCTTGCGTACCGAGATCAGCATGGTCCGTTCGCCTCGGTCGACGATCTGGCAGACGTGCGTGGCATCGGCCCGGCAAAGTTGGATGCGCTGCGTGGCCTGGTGACCGTATGACGAAGGGCCGTTTGAAAGTTAGAGGAATGCTCCGCCGAGAATCAGGTTGGCCACAAGCAAGGCGCCGATCACGCCCAGCCAGACAGCGCCCGCCAGCCACAGGTACTCCCTCCAGTAATCACCCCAGGTGGCAACGGGTCTGCGGGTGGCGCGGGCGGTGGCGGCGAAACCGACGAGCAGCCACATCACTGCGCTGCCGAGCGCAGCGGCCAGGTACAGGCCCGTGCCGCCTGTCATTGGTGCGCCCCCCACCAACAGGCCAGGGGCGGCCAACACCGCCGTCAGGAACCCCAACACGCCGCGAACGGTCGACGTGTTGTTGCGGAGCAAGAGCAGCGCGATCGCCCCGTGGGCGGCCGGCGGGAGCAACGCCATCAGCGGGCCGAGTCGGCGAATCTGGCGGCGATACGCGCGCGGGCCCCGTCGCACCGCAGCCATCGTGTGCGCGTGCGCGGTTGGCAGGGCGTACGCCTCCACTGGTTGCATGCAGTGAGCGTACGACGTGAGGCGCGCAGACCGTGGGCACCAGCTCTCCGACGCCGGGTTGCTGCTGATCACCGTGACCTTGGTGGTCGCCGTTTGGCAGGGCGTGTGGGTGGGTGCACTCGCCCTCGTCGCCGGCCTCCTCATGCGGCAGCGCGCGCTCGTTGTCCTGCTCTGCGCCGTTGCTGCCCTGACTGGCTCGTGGGTGGGCGCGCGTGCGTGGGAGCAGGCAGCTCCCACAAACTTGGGCGACTACACCGGCTGGGTGGAGATCGCCGCCGACCCGGCTTCGTATGGCGCGGGGCTGCGGGTCACGGTGGAGATTGACGACGAGCGGTTCGACGCCTGGCTGTACGGCGGCGCTCGTCGCAAACTGGCCGAGCGCCAGAGCGGGCAGTTCGTGTGGGTGCAGGGTCGACGTACCGAGCTGGGCGCCAATGCTCGGCGGGCGCAGGTTCGTCATGTTGTCGGCCGATTCGAGGCTGAAGTGGTGGGCGATGTGATCGATGGCTCGCCTCTCGCACGCGCCAACAATCGCGTTCGCGACAGGCTCCGGTCGGTAGCCGAGTCGACGATGTCCGCTGATGATGCTCCGCTCTTCACGGGGTTGGTGATCGGCGATGACGCACGCCAGCCGTCATGGCTGATCGACGACTTTCGAGCGTCTGGGCTCTCCCACCTCACGGCCGTATCCGGCCAAAATGTGGCATTCGTGTTGGCTGCGGCGCTCCCACTCCTGCGGCGGCTGCGACCCTGGTGGCGGTGGGCGGCGACGGTGGCGCTCATCGTCTGGTTCATGGCGCTGACCAGGTTCGAGCCGTCCGTGCTGCGGGCCGGGGTGATGGCCGTGCTCGCAGCGACGGCCTACGTGCGGGGGGAACAGGTGCGCCCGGTACGCATCTTGTCGCTGGCAGTGCTGGGCCTCGTCGTGGTCGACCCGTTGTTGGTGTGGTCGGTCGGGTTCTGGCTGTCCGTAGGAGCGACGTTGGGCGTGTGCGGGGTGGGGCCGTGGCTGGCGCTGCGACTACCCGGCCCGGACTGGTTGCGCTTGCCGATGGCGGTCACTCTGGGCGCACAGCTGGGTGTTGCGCTGCCAAGCCTGCTGGTATTCGGTCGGCTACCGATCGTGTCGCTGCCGGCCAACCTGGCAGCGGTGCCGGCTGCCGGCTTCGTCATGCTCTACGGCCTTCCGGCGGGTCTGCTGGCCTCTCTGCTGCCGTCAGCACTGCAGTCGGTCGTGATGTTGCCCGCCACGCTGGGTACACGATGGGTGTCGACGGTCGCCCAGGTGGCCGCGGCCGTCGAGCCGTCGCCGACTTGGGCGGCGCTGTGGTGGTCGGTAGGTGTCTCGTGCCTGTTGGGCTGGTGGTGGCGAGGTCGCTCGCGAGTCGACGCTGCGGATGTGCCAATCTGAGACCACCATGGCGTGCTTCCTCATCACCGGCGACGACGAGTCGCTCATGCTGTCCGCAATCGGTGGCCTGCTCAAGAAACTGGTCGGTGACGGCGATCGCGCGTTGATGGTCGACGACTTCGATGGTGACGACTACGAGATTCGCGCCGTCGTCGATGCCGCGCAGACCTCGCCGTTCCTCACGGAGAAGCGGGTCGTTGTGGCACGCGCTGTCGGCCGGTTCAACGCTGACGACGTCGCCTCCCTCGTCGTCTATCTCGACGACCCTTTGCCATCTACCGACCTTGTACTCGTCGCCGGCGGCGGTCGGATTGCGAAGGCACTCACCGACGCATTGAAACGAGCGAGCGCCACCACCATCAGCACGCTGCCGCCCAGCCGTGCCGCTGAGCGATCGGGCTGGTTCGACGAGCACATCAAGGCTGCGGGGCTGAAGCTGGATGTGCAGGCGACCAAGCTGTTGGCCACCTGGCTGGGAGAGGACGCCGGGCGTCTACAAGGCATTCTCGACACGTTGCACTCCACGTATGGCGACGACAGGAAGCTGACCGCGGCCGAAGTCGCGCCGTTCCTCGGCGACGCCGGCGGCATTCCGCCATGGGACCTCACCGACGCCATCGACCGTGGCGACTCCACTGTCTCGCTGCAGTTGCTACACCGCATGATGCGCGCCGGCGAGCGCCATCCGCTGCAGGTCATGTCCATCCTGCACGGCCACTACACGAAGCTGCTGTCGCTCGATGGAAGCGGTGCACGCGATGAGGCCTCGGCAGCCGCAGCGATGGGCATCAAGCCTGGCTTTCCGGCGAAGAAGGCGCTCGATCAATACCGCAAGATTGGTGGGGGAGCGGTTACTCGCGCGGTGGGCCTGTTGGCCCAAGCCGACCTCGACCTACGCGGGGCCAAAGAATGGCCCGAGGAGCTGGTCATGGAAGTCCTGGTAGCCCGCCTCTCCCGCCTCGCGGGATCCGGTCGCCGTTGAGCGCCAACCAGCGAAGTGACGCGCTATCGCACCCCCGACCTGCCTCACAGCCACGAATGCGCGTCACTTCGACCCGTCGCCGCCGCCGACCGGCGGAAGTGACGCGGTGCCGCGCCGCCGACCTGCCTCACAGCCACGAATGCGCGTCACTTCGAGCTGCAGCTCGAAGTGGGCCAGACGCGAACGAACCCGGGCACTTGGCCCGGGTTCGTAACAAGTTCTCGGAACGTGTCGACTAGATCAACGGCTCAGCTGGCGGCGGCGTTGATGTGCTTCATGAGGCGGCTCTTGCGGCGAGCAGCCTGGTTCTTGTGGATGACACCCTTGGTGGCAGCCATGTCGAGGCGCTTGACGGCGAGACGAAGGGCTTCTTCGCTCTGCTCGGTCTCTGCAGCCTTGACGGCATTCTTGACGCGGGTCTTGAGCTCGCTCTTCACAGCCTTGTTACGATCCGCACGCTTGGCGTTGGTGAGGATGCGCTTCTTCTGACTCTTGATGTTTGCCACGTGAGGAGACCCTTTGTTGGACTTGAAATCGGCTTCGAAAGGCTAACAGCGGTGGTAGGTGCTCCCCAACCTTGTCGGGCAACGTCGTGCGCGACCGCACTCCAGAACCACACAGCGCATCCCGATAGGATCGAGCGACTCGCCATGGACCTCGCACGCATTCGCAACTTCTCCATCATTGCCCACATCGACCACGGCAAAAGCACCCTTAGCGACCGCATTTTGGAGCTGACCAACGCTGTCGACGCTCGTGAGATGCGTTCGCAATATCTCGACACGATGGATCTCGAGCGCGAGCGCGGCATCACCATCAAGGCCCAAAACGTGCGTGTCGATTGGAAGGGGTACACGCTGCACCTCATCGACACTCCCGGCCACGTCGACTTCGGCTACGAGGTCAGCCGCAGCCTGGCCGCCTGTGAAGGCGTGGTGCTGGTGGTCGACGCGGCGCAAGGTATTGAGGCACAGACGCTGGCCAACTGCTATCTCGCGCTGGAGCACGACCTCGAGATCGTGGCCGCGCTCAACAAGATCGACCTCCCGGCAGCCGACCCCGACCGCTATGCGATGGAAATCGAGACGGTGCTGGGTATCCCAGCCGACCAGATTCTCCGCATCTCGGCAAAGACCGGCGACGGCGTTGGCGAACTGTTGGACGCGATCTGCGAGCGAATCCCTGCGCCAAAAGGCGACCCGGAGGCGCCTTTGCAGGCACTGATCTTCGATAGCCAGTACGACCAGTACCGCGGTGTGGTCAGCAGTGTTCGCGTGATGAACGGCCGGCTGAACAGCAAGTCGAAGTTGCTCTTCATGCAGGCTGGCACCCCGCAAGAGCCCATTGAGGTCGGTGTCCGGCGCCCGGCTCCCACACCTGTCGACGAACTTGGCCCCGGCGAAGTGGGCTACCTCATCGCAGGCATCAAGGAAGTCGGCCAGGCCCGCTCCGGCGAGACAGTCACCACCTTCGTGCACGGCGCCACCGAAGTACTCGAGGGCTATAGCGACCCGAAACCGATGGTGTTCTGCGGACTCTTCCCCATCGATGGCGACGACTTCGAATTGATGCGCGAGAGCCTGGAGAAGCTGAAGCTCAACGACGCCTCCATCACCTACTCACCCGAGTCATCCGGTGCACTCGGCTTCGGGTTCCGCTGTGGCTTCCTTGGTCTGCTGCACATGGAGATCGTGAAGGAGCGCCTCGAGCGAGAGTTCAACCTGTCGCTCATCGCCACTGCCCCCAGCGTGGAGTACCGCGTCCACCGCACCAACGGCGTCGTCGAGCTGATCGACAACCCCGCTGATCTGCCAATGCCGCAGAGCATCGACTTCATCGAGGAGCCGTATTTCCGGGTCAGTGTCATCACGCCCAAGGAGTACACCGGCACGTTGATGGACCTGTGCCAGACGCGCCGCGGCGACATGAC
>JAYUCY010000132.1:0-6647 GCA_043740085.1 Ilumatobacteraceae bacterium | reverse complement strand
CCAAGGCATTGATCGAGTCCCGTTGCACCGGGTTGGCATACGAGACCGTGCAACTCGACAACGGCGCGCTGCCCCTGCTGGCCCCAATGAGCGAGGTGGCCGGGCGACTGGCCCCGCAGATCGGGGCGCACTACCTCGAGCGCCACAACGGTGGTCGCGGTGTGTTGATGGGTGGCGCCCCCGGCGTGCAACCGGCGAAGGTCGTGGTGCTCGGCGCGGGGAACGTCGGCTGGAACTCGGCATGGATCGCCGCCGGCATGGAAGCCGAAGTCGTGTTGTTCGACAAAAACCTCGACCGCCTGCGCTGGGTCGACCAGATCAACAAGGGCCGCATTGTGACCCTGGCATCCAACCGTGGTGCGTTGGAGCGCAACATCGCTGACGCCGACCTCGTCATCGGCGCCGTGCTGGTGGCTGGCGGTCGCGCCCCCATCGTGGTCAGCGAGGACATGGTACGCACGATGAAGCCCGGCGCTGTGATCGTCGACGTCGCTGTCGACCAAGGTGGCTGCATCGAGACCATCCACGAGACCACCCATGCTGCGCCTGTCTACGAGCTGCATGGCGTGCTGCACTACGCCGTCGGCAACATGCCCGGTGCCGTACCGCACACCAGTACCTACGCGCTCACCAACGCCACACTCCCCTACCAACTCGACCTTGCGGTACACGGGGTCGCGGCCGCGTGCGCTCGCGACCACGCGCTTGCACTGGGCCTCAACACCCACCGCGGCCACGTCACCAACGCACCAGTCGCGGAGTTTCTGGGCACCACCTTCGTCGACCCCGCCACCGCCCTCGCCTCATCCGCTGTACGTAAAGTTCTCGGAGGCGAAGCCCCCGGCCAAAGGCCGACAGTGGGTCTGTAAAGGCTCTTCAGGTGGGCCGCTGCGCCGACACGTGCCCGATTGCTGTCGCGCGCGTACCGTTGCGGCATGGCTACCTTGGTACACGATCTCGAACTGCCGACAATCGCCCCCGACGACACCTCCTTCGATGAGCGACATGCGAGCCGGATGAACTTCCCCGACGATGCGTGGCTTGCGCGCAGCCTGTTCGGGTTCAGCGTGTGGCGCTACGACGACGTCACCGGCATTCTTCGCGACAAGCGCTGGCACAGCGCCGTGGGCCGCCTGCCAGAGATGATGGGTGTCACCGACGAGCGTTTCCTGGCGCGCCAGAAGGTCAGCATTCTCTCGGCCGAGGGCGACGTTCACCTCCGGCTGCGACGCCTGGTCGCACCCGCGTTCTCGCCCCGCCAAACCGAGCGACTGCGCCCGACCATGCGCAACGTCATCAATGAGCTGGTTGACCGGGTTGCGGCAACCGGCCGAGCTGACATTGCCACCGACATCTGCGAGCCCTATCCCATTCCCATCATCTGCGAACTACTGGGTGCGCCGAAGGAGGACTGGCAGCTGTTCAGCCGGTGGGCCAACGACATCCTCGAGATCTTCTCGGTCGACATGGCCAGCAAGCTGGACCTCATCGTGCGGACGCAAGGCGAGCTCGATGAGTACACCCGTGCGCTCATTGCCGACCGGCGCGACAAGCCCGCCGACGACCTGCTGACGGACCTCATCGCGATGGAGGAGGCCGGCGACCGCCTGAGCACCGACGAGCTGGTGATGATGGTCAACGCGGTCATCATCGGGGGCACCGACACCACCCGCAATCAACTCGGCTGCGCACTCGCACTCTTCGCAGAACATCCCGACCAGTGGGCGCTGCTTGCCGAGCGACCCGAGCTTGCACAGCGCGCCGTGGAGGAGACGATGCGCTACTTCGGTGCCGTGCGCGGCACTGCGCGTTTCGCGAGCGTCGACATCGAGTACCGCGACGTGCTCTTCCCTGCTGGCACGTTCATGGGTGTGGGCATCGCAGAAGCGAACCGCGACACGAAGGTGTTTGCCGAGCCAGACGCCTTCGATATCGCCGCGCAGAAGAGCGACCAGCCGCAGCTCACCTTCGGCTCGGGCATCCACTACTGCCTCGGCCAGTCGTTGGCCCGCGCCGAGCTACAGGAAGCGCTTCCGCTCCTCGCACAGCGGATGCCCAACCTGCGTCTCGACGGTCCCACCGAGTGGAAGCCCGACGGCGTTGGCATCTTTGGTCCAGCACATATGCCAGTCACCTTCGACCCCGGTCACTAGCCAGCACGGGTCGCACATCGACGGGTCTACGCGACAGGCGTACCCAGCGCTTCGAGCACTACCGTCAGAAGCGAGAAGGCACGGTTGTCGCCAAGGGTGCCCGAGCCCATCTTGTTCATCGCGAACGCGAATGTCATGCGGTTGTCGAGGTCGTTGACAACGAGCGACCCACCCCAGCCGCCCCAGAAACAGATCCGACGGTCGGGGGGTAGCGGCATGAGCTCACTGGGCAGGCCGTATCCGATGCCGAAACGCATCGGCATCAGCAACACTTGGTCCACACCGCTGGCCTGCTCGCGGAAGATCTGGTCGATGGACGACTGCGAGAGCAGCTGCCCGCCATTGACGACGCCGCCGTTACTGATCGCGCTCTGCACCAGAGCCATCGACCGAGCGTTGCCGTGGCCGTTGGCCGCACCGATATCGGCTTGACGCCACTCGGACGTCCACGAGGTTTCGGCCGACGGCGCCGGCCCCGTGAACGTCTTGACGACCACCATGTTTGGGTCGAGGGTGGACAGATCGATCGGCAATGGCGGCGGGGGAATGACATTGGCGATGCGCGCGAACTCGCTGGGTGACAACCCGATGTGGAAGTCGGCCCCCACCACCTCGGCCACCTGCGTGCGAAAGAACTCGCCCAATTTCATGCCCGTGATGCGCCGGACGACCTCGCCGACCAAGTGCCCCTGGTTGAGCGCGTGATAGCCGCTGGACGTACCGGGTTCCCACCACGGAGCTTGCGCAGCCAGCATCGACGTGCTCTTCTCCCAGTCGTAGATGTCGGCGACCTCAACAGGTTGCTCCCACGCTGACACGCCAGACGTATGCGACATGAGATGGCGCACCAGCACGCCCTCCTTGCCGTTGGCGGCGAATTCGGGCCAGTACTGCGCGACCGGCGCATCGAAGTCCAGTTGGCCACGGCTGTGCAGCATGAGCGCGCTCAGGGCCATCATCGTCTTCGTGCTGGACCAGACGTTGGTGATTGTGTCCTTCTGCCAGGGCACCGTGCACGCCTCATCGGCGAAGCCGCCCCACAGGTCGACGACCATCTCGCCGGCCACCATCACGGCCACCGAGGCACCGACATCGTCACCGGACTCGAGATTGCCAGCGAGCACCTCGCGCATCGCCTCGAAACGCGGATCGCACGAACCATGTACTTCAGCCATGAGCCAACCTCCTGTGTCGTTCCTGAATGTCGTTCCCAAGGCAGCGACAGTAGCGAGCGCGGCCCGTCCGCGGCTCAGCGGGGCTTGCGCCACATCGTCCACATGTCAGGGCCGTTCTTCAGGTGCAGCACCTTGCGAACTTCGAAGCCGAAACGCCCGTAGAACGCGACGTTCGATTCCTTCGAGCTCTCCAGATACATGCCGACGCCCTCCTCGTCGGTCCGGTCGACCATCGGCTGCATCAGCGCGGCGCCAAAGCCTTTGCCCTGATGCGCCGGTGCGGTGCCAATGATCTCGAGGTAGTAGTGCGGGAAGTCGACCTCGCCGTGGGCCTTCTCCATCATCGACAGCACCCCCAGATTGGGGATCAGCCGCAGCCCGTAGAGCTTGAGAAACGTCGGCGTGTTCTTCATCACCGTCGTGAAGGGAATCTTCCAGTGATCGGGCGGCGCCCAAATTGCCGCCGCCTCAAAGTTGGGTGTCGTGTACACATGGCCGTGGGGCAGCTGAATCTTTTGAAAGGTGGTGAAGAAGGGCTTGACCTTTTCCGGTGGCACCACCTTCCCACCGAGCAAGTACAGCTTCACCGGGTCGTCATGAAATGCCTTCGCCAGGGTGGTCGCGATGGCGTCGCTATCGGCAGAGGTGGCTGGGCGAATTGTCGATGGCATACGGTTCGAACTATGGCACGTGAGATTCAGCTTGGATACAACAGTGGGTACTGGGGCAGCGGCCCACCGACCGGCGCGCTCGACGCGATCAAAGCGGCAGAGAGACTGGGCTTCACCTCGGCCTGGACGGCCGAGGCGTACGGCAGCGACGCACTGACACCGCTGGCATGGTGGGGCGCCCACACAGAATCCATTCGCCTCGGCACCGCCATCATGCAGATGGGCGCGCGCACGCCAGCCGCCACCGCGATGGCCGCTATGACGATGGACCATCTCTCCGATGGGCGCTTCATTCTCGGGCTCGGTGCCAGCGGCCCGCAGGTGGTGGAGGGCTGGTATGGCCAGCCCTACCCAAAGCCGTTGGCGCGCACTCGCGAGTACGTGCGGATCGTGCGCGACATCGTTCGTCGCGAGGCGCCGGTCGACTTCCATGGCGAGTTCTATGACATGCCCTACCGTGCCGTTGACGGGCAATCGAGCACGGGGCTCGGCAAGCCGTTGAAGAGCACCATCCACCCGCGGCGCAAAGAAATCCAGATTTTTCTCGGCGCCGAGGGACCGAAGAACGTCGCACTGGCAGCCGAAATTTGCGATGGCTGGCTGCCGCTGTTCTTCAGCCCGAAGGAGAACGACTTTTACCAGAAGTGTTTGGACGACGGGTTCGCTGCCTCGGGCGACAACACCAAGAGGGACCGCTTTGAGGTCGCCAGCACTGTGTTCATCATCCCCGGCGACGACGCAGAGAAGTGCGCTGACCTTGTGCGGCCATTTCTCGCCCTCTACGCCGGCGGCATGGGCGCACGCGGCGCAAACTTCCACTTCGAAGTGTTTGCCCGCATGGGCTACGAAGACGTCGCGCTGAACGTGCAGGAGCTGTACCTCCAGGGCAAGAAGCAGGAGGCCGCCGCCTCGATTCCGTTGGCGATGGTGGAGGATGTTGCACTCGTCGGCCCGCCCGACAAGATCCGCGCCGAGCTGGAACAGTGGCGCGAAACTTGCATCACCACCTTCCTTGTCGGCGGCCCAAAAGAAATGCTGCCGCTCTACGCCGATCTCATACTCGGGTGAGCCGACGGGCCGAGCGCGGCGCCGCTGCTGCTCGTCCTACCGCTCGTTTCGGCGTGCGCGTGGTCAGTCAGTCGCAGCAACTATCGCGCCAGCCGCACGACCCGCACTTGAAGTGTGCGTGCTCGGCGTGCAGCGAGCCGCCGCACAGCGGACACTCGGGGTAGGTGCCGAAGCGAACGCATCGGTCGGTACCGGCCGGAAATGCGACGGCGCTGCGAGGAACGAACGTCGAAGCGGCGAGATCAGGCTGCATGTGCCCAGTGTGACACCGGGCACTCGCCGATCGGTGGATCAAGCCCATCATCGAGCGATCAGTTCTTCTAGTCTTGACCCACCGGTCAAGATGACATCCACAGCTACCGCCCCCCTCTCCCACGGTCACCGACCAGGGAGCGCACGCGCCGCTCTCGCGTACCCCGACTTCCGGCGCATGTGGACGGCGTCATTCTCCTCCAGCATCGGCACCTGGATGCAGAATGTGGTGCTGCCGCTCTACGTCTACGACCGCACCAACAGCGCCTCGATGGTCAGCCTGATGGTGTTCGCTCAGCTTGGACCGCTGTTGTTCCTCTCGATTCCCGCCGGCGTCATTGCCGACCGGTTCGACCGACGCAAGTGGCTGATTGCGATGCAGTTACTGCAACTCGCCTTCTCCGCGCTGCTCGCGCCGCTGGCCGCGGCTGATGCCCCCATCTGGTCCATCTTCCTCGTGTCCCTCGGTGTGGGAATGGGGAACGCCCTCAATGCACCAGCGTGGTCAGCAATGCTGCCGACGCTGGTCAGTCGCGAGGATCTTGCCGGGTCGGTTTCGCTGAACTCGGCGATGATCAACGGTTCTCGCGTTGTGGGCCCGATCATCGTTGCCATACTCCGCTCAGCGGGCGTCTCGATCTCGCAAATCTTCCTCATCAACGCAGTGACCTACCTCTTCGTGGTCGGCGCGCTGCTCCGCACGAAGGTGCCCGTACCGGTGAAGGTCGTTCACGCTCCCGGCTGGCGGCAGCTCACGGCGGGGGTGCAGATCGCGCGTGCCAACAAACCGGTGTGGCGACTGCTGGTCACGCTGTTCACGTTCTCGTTGCTGTCGCTTCCATACGTGGGGCTGTTCGCCGCCGTGGTGCGGCTCAACTTCGGCGTCGCCAAGGGCTCGACCACCTACGAATGGCTGTACGCAACGTGGGGTTTCGGCGCCTGCTTTGGTGGCCTGGCCATCGGCACCGTCTTCGTTGGCTGGGACAAGCGGGCGCTGATCCGTTACGGGTTCGTGGCGTTCTCGATTGCCCTGGCGATCTTTGCGCTGGTGCGCGAACCAATCGGTGCGTTCGCCATCGCGCCCCTGCTCGGCTTCGCCTACTTCGCGACCACCACCTCGATGAACACTGTTTTGCAGAGCCGCCTGGCCGACCACGAACGTGGACGCGTGATGGCGCTGTGGTTCATGGCCTTCGGCGGGACCGTACCGTTGGGCAACCTCATCTTCGCGCCCGTGATCGACGTCATTGGTGCCCGCTGGGTGTTGCTCGGTGGCGCGCTGTGGGCGCTGTTCCTCGCGTGGTGGTGCGACATTGCCCGCGTCGACC
>JAYUCY010000131.1:0-2802 GCA_043740085.1 Ilumatobacteraceae bacterium | reverse complement strand
CGAGGAAAGTCGGGACTCCACAGGGCAGAGTGCTGGCGTGAGCCAGGTTGGGGCGACCTAACGGAAGTGCAACAGAGAGAGACCGCCGATGGGCCAGTTCGCTGGCCACAGGTAAGGGTGCAACGGTGCGGTAAGAGCGCACCAGCGTGTGAGGCAACTTGCACGGCTCGGTAAACCCCACTCGGAGCAAGGCCAAGCAGAGAGCATGGGCGGCCCGTCCGTCAGCCGCAAGGTTGGCAACTCTCGGGTAGGCCGCATCAGAGGGATGGTCACCCGCACCACCTCGGTGGTGCGACAAAATCCCGCTTACAGGCCGACTCACCACCATCACCCTGTCTGAAGTGTCGGAGTTCGCAGGATGCGCCGAGAAGTGACGCGCTGTGAGACCCACGACCTGCATCACAGTCGAAAAACCGCGTCACTTCGTTCGAAGTTGCGGCTGGTCTTCAGCGGGTGGGGACGATGTTGAATGCGTGGAGGGCTGGGCCGCGGTCGCGGATCAGGATCTTGGTCACGGAGGCTTGATCGATTTGGCTGCGCCAGGTGATGGTGACGTCAACGCCCAGTGCCCACGCCATCGCAGCCTTGATCGGCGTCGCGTGGCTGACCACGACGATGTCGGAGGTGCGTGCCGCCTCCAGCAGGTCGTCACAGGCGGCGAACACGCGGTCGCCCATCTCCTGCAGTGATTCGCCGCCGGGTGGGCGAAAGTTGGGGTCGGTGATCCACTGCGCCCACACGTCGCGAGGTACGTCGGCCATGGCCACGCCATCGAAGTCGCCGTAGTCCATTTCCAGCCAGCGCTCGTCCAGCTCGGGCTCGATACCAAACACCTCAGCCGTCTGGCGGGCGCGCAGCGATGGCGAGCAGACCACCCTGTCCACCTTGGAGAGCACCGACGTCACGGCTGCGGCCTGAGCGCGACCAACCTCATCGATTGGCAGGTCGATGCGTCCCTGCAATCGGCCGCCGGCGTTGGCCTCCGTGCGGCCGTGTCGAACAAGGTAGAGCACCCCGCCAGTGAACCACACCTCAACGCTGAACGACAACGAACCGCTGAACGACACCGCGTTGCTGAACGACACCGCGTTGGCGTCAGCCGTCAGTGAGCAGGCCGTGTCGGTAGAACTGCGTGCGGCGCTCGGGTTCGGCCAAATGGAATCGACGCCACGCCCACCACAGCATCGCTGCTCCGGCCAGCTCCATCGGCACGTTCAGCCAGCCACGCTCTATGGAGGGCACCTGGTTGTTGCCCCACGAGCCGCTGAACGGCCACCAGAACACCTTCGTGGCAGCGAACGCACCGTCCCAGACAAGGTGCAGCAACATCCCAATCGGCAGGCCCAGCAGCAGCCGCCGAATTGGCTTACGACCGGCAGTCACGATCATCACAGCCGCCAGGGCGCCGACCGCGACGGTGAGGCTGTGCGCCCACCGCGCCTGACCAAACGGCACGTCGATGAGATCTGGCAGCACCGAGCCAAGGAGCAGCAGGCGATAGTCAAACCGGGGGTCGGTGAAGACGAAGAACACCGACAGCAACGTCGTTCCGAGGAACCACAGCAACATTGCGCGTGGCCTAGCGAACGATGATGCGCCCGCACTGCGGGCACTCGGCCAACGTGTCGGCAGGTACGGCCTTCACGATGTCCAGCTCGCGGGGCGAGAGGTCCATGTGGCAGCCGCTGCAGTGCGACCCTTCCAGTCGGGCAACGCCCACGCCGCCGAACTGCTTGCGTACCCGCTCGTACAGCGCGCTGCTCTCCTGCCCGAGGCCTTCCACGACGGCGGCTCGTTGCTGGCGAAGGTCTGCCACCTGAGCGTCAACAGCCGCGTGCACCGTATCCAGTTCCAACTTGGCGGCGGCCACAACACCCTCCTGCGCGGGCAGCGCGTCGGACAGCGATTGCAAGACGGTCTCGCCTTCGGCCTGCTCTTCCAACGCGGTCAATTCCTGATCGTCAAGCTCGCCACGATGACCATTGATGGTCTCGATCTCGTGCATCAACGCCTCTGCTTCGCGGGGCGCGATCACCGTCTTCAGCTGCGCTTCCAAGCGCGTGCGCTTCTTCGTCAGATCTGCGGCAGCGTGCTCAGCAGCCTCGATGGCAGCCTGCGCGGCGTCAATGCGTTGCTGGGCGACTGCCATGTGAGAGCGCAGTGAGACCAACGCGGCGGTGGCCTCCTGATGGGCGATCACCTCAGGGAGCCGAGGCCGTTTGTGGGTGATGACATCGAGCGCGGTGTCGATGTCTTGGAGGGCGAGAAAGGCGGAGGCGTTCATTTTCCCTACTTCTGTACCACAACGTCGACCGGCGGGAACGCGCAGGGGTACACATACGTCCGAGTATCGATGGACGGCATCGGTGCATGTGGGTCGAGTACGTCCAGCGGCACGTTGGTGCCGCTAGGGATCTGCTGCACGACGACCCTGGCCACCGTGGTCTCGGGTGGCGGCAGATCGCCGGGCATTGTGACCGGCACCTCCGTGCTCGAGGTCGTGGCCGTAGCAACGGGGCCGGTGAGCGGCAGGGTGCCGCTGACCAGCTTGGCCAGGCATTCTTCGCCGGGCCAGTACAGCCGGGCAGCCTTGCGAGTGGGCGGCGGTGGCGCCGGCCAATCGAGAACGGGAAGGTTGGCATGCGCGGCCTCCATGAAGGCCCCCCAGATGCGCGACGGATAGTCGGCGCCCTGCACCTTGCCATTGCGACCCATCTCAGCGGCGAATTCGGGGATGTTGTTCATCGGCGTGTAACCGTTGGGGTCGCCGACCCACACGGCGGTAGTGATCTGCGGGGTGCC
>JAYUCY010000130.1:0-6706 GCA_043740085.1 Ilumatobacteraceae bacterium | reverse complement strand
AACCCCAGCAATCCGCGACTGGTTGTTGAAGCACCCGCGCTTCACGTTCCATTTCACGCCGACCTCGAGCTCATGGATGAACCTCGTCGAAAGGTGGTTCGCGGAGCTCACCAACAAGATGCTCAAACGCTCGGCCCACAACTCGATCGCTGCGCTCACCGCCGACCTGAACAACTGGATCGCCGCATGGAACACCAACCCAAGGCCGTTCGTCTGGCACAAGACCGCCGACCAGATCCTCGACAGCCTCAAGAAATACTTGACGAACCTCTGACGCGGGACACTAG
Source organism: Ilumatobacteraceae bacterium (assembly GCA_043740085.1). Lineage (GTDB taxonomy): Bacteria > Actinomycetota > Acidimicrobiia > Acidimicrobiales > Ilumatobacteraceae > UBA668. Next base: position 6,419 of record JAYUCY010000130.1, on the reverse strand, counting down.
CTACTTGCGGGCATTCTGCTAGGGGAAGGGATCTCAATGCGATGGATTCGGACCATCGCCGTTGCCGCGTCGTTGGCCGCGATCTCTGCCTGCTCAAGCGGCGACACAAGATCGACGAACACCGGGGCGACGTCGACCCTGGCTTCGCCCTCGGCTGTCTCTCCCGCGAGGTCGACAACTTCGGCGTCATCAGCCTTGCTGACGGAGCCGTCCATCGCTTGGACGACGTCAGTTCCCGCGGGCCGCCGACCAGTTCCGGTAATCGGTGCGGCTGCGAGTTGCTTCTCGCCACTTCTGGCACTCTGCTCGGGTGGTGACGACGAGTGATTGTCTAGTACGCTAGACGCATGACCGGTAGAGACGTCATGCGGATCATAGAGCGCGCAGAGTGCGTTCAACTCCGCCAACGCGGCTCTCACGTCGTCGTTCGGTGCCCCGAAGGCTGCCAGACCGTGATTCCAGTCCACCGCGGCCAGGACATCCCGACCGGCACGCTACGAGCGATCGAACGTTCCCTCGAACCCTGCCTCGGAAAAGGATGGCTGCGATGACCACCACCAAGACCTACACCGCCGTCTACGAACGAGACGTCACCGACGATGCCTGGAATGTCAGGATCAAGGGCGTTCCCGGCTGCCAGACCTACGGGCGCAGCATCCGACAGGCTCAACAGCGGATCCGTGAGGCACTCGCAGTCTGGCTCGACCAAGAACTGGCCCTCCTGGTGATCCGCGACCAGTTCCCTGCCGCGCTCGCATCGGTTGCTGACGAAGTCGTCCGGGCACGTAGCGCGGCCGAGCGCGCTGACGCGAGAGCTCATCAGCAAACCGTGGACGCCATCAGAGCATTGACCGATCAAGGCCTCAGCCGCCGCGATACTGCCGAGTTGCTCGGCCTCTCGCATCAGCGTGTCCAGCAACTCCTGGTCGCCAGCTGAGCCCACACCAATCTGCCGCACTGCTCGCTGGACAGACCGCTCGGGATCGGGCAATCTTTGTGGCGATGGGTGAGAGGAGTCTGAGCGCTTATCCGCTGAGGGCGATCGCCGCTATGACCTTGCCGTTGTTGGCCGTAGTCGGCTGCAGAGATCGCGGCGAATCCACCGTGTCGCTCCCGGATGCGACCATCTCCGCAACCGGTGGTGCCGCTGCTCCGCCTTTGTGTGGCGCAGACGAGGTGAGGGCCTCGGTGGAGCGTCTGATCACCGCCATGAACGTCGGGGACGCGGCGGCCGCAGATGCGGTGGTGGCTCCAAAGCCCCGATTCCAGTGGTTTTCGGTGGACCCAGAACGATCCAACTCTGATGCAACGGATAGGGCGAGCTTGCGCGAGTTCCTCGGTGCTCAGGTCGCCGCAGGCCAACAGACAGAGCTGATCTCTTTTGACTTCACCTTCTACCGCGCCGAGGATCGGACCGGAAATTTTGCCTTCCGGCTTGCTCAGCGCAGCAGCGAGGCACAGCCAACCGAGGCCGCCGGGAAGGGTGCGGTCGACTGCGACACTGGCCTCATCATGGTGTGGACGGTTGGACCGCGAGAGCCATTGGCTTGAGCCGTACCTGCCATACTGCTCGCTGGACAGACCGCACGGGTTGGGGCAATCCGAGCGAGTGTTGCACCTCCGACGGTTGCGGTTTCTGGCGGCCGGTCGACGAGTGATGGACACTGTATCAGACCTGGTCAGACTAGTCGGGGAGAGGAGACTCGAACTCCCGGCCTCCTGCTCCCAAAGCAGGTGCGCTACCAACTGCGCTACTCCCCGGCGGTGCATTGATGCTACCGGCCCAACCCGGTCGAGCCGGGTAGGTATCTGACGTCAGCGGACGGCCAGCTCCTCGACGACGGTGAGCAGCCGCGACACGTCCTCGGGCTCCAGGTAGCGGCTGATACCGGCGCGAACGACCCCGCCAGTCTCGGCGAGGCCTAGCTGGCCGACGACTTCGACGGCATAGTTGTGGCCATCCCACACGGCGACCTTGGCAGACGCCAACGCGCGGGTGACTTCCGAGGGCGTGTGCCCGGCAACGGTGAACGCGGCAGTTGGCGTGCGACCTTCGAACCCGTGTACACCCCACACCGTCACGCCCTCGATGGTGAGCAAGCCGTTGAGCAGGGGAGCGAACAGCTCCTGCTCGGCCTGATGGATGTTGTCCATTCCCTCTTCCATCAGGAAGCGGGCGGCGGCCTCGACACCGGCAAGCGCCTCAAAGTTGGGCATGCCCGTCTCGAACCGGCTGGGGCCTTCGTTGTGCGACGGACGCACCTTGAAGACGGGCAGGCTCTGCAGCAGCTCGGGCTGCATCCACAACATGCCCGAGTGCGGTGCGTACCACTTGTACGGCGAGGTGACCATGGCATCGCAACCCAAGGCCGTGATGTCGATGGCCTGGTGAGGTGCTAGCGCGACTGCGTCCACGAACACTCGCGCCCCAACGGCGTGGGCGGCGTCGATGATTGGGCCTAGGTCGGGGGCGGTGCCCAGCAGGTTGCTGGCGCCGGGCAGTGTGACCCACTTCGTGCGTTCGTTGATCAGCTCGATCACGTTCTCCGGCGGCAGAGTGCCCGAGGCGGGGTCGAACGGCGCGAGGACCTGTTCGGCGCCCGCTTGGTCGGCTGCTCGCCGCCACGGTGTGACGTTGGCGTCGTGGTCCATGCGGGTACCGACGATGCGGTCACCAGGCTGCAACGTTGTTCCGATCGCGCGTGAAATCGCAAACGTGAGGGTGGTCATGTTGGGGCCGAAGGCGATGCCGGCAGGGTCTGCATTGAGCAGCTGGCCGACGGTGGCGCGGGTGCGCTCGACCAGCTCGTCGGCCTTGATGGCAGCCGCGAAGTCGCCGCCGCCGCAGCCATTCGAGCCGTCGGACAGCCAGTTGCTGAGGGCAGTGATCGCGGTGTCGACCACCTGTGTGCCGGCCGGGCCGTCGAAGCGGGACCAGCCGTCGTTGGCGCCTGGGAAACGGTGACGAAGTGAGGACATGATGATTTCCGTCAGCCGCGCTTGGCGGCCTTGGCCAGGCGCTTGCTGGTGCGGCCGGTGGGCTCGAGATTGCGATGGTCGAGGTCGCCCATCTCGATGCCGTTGGTGAACAGCACCCGGTACCGCAACCAGTTGAAACCGTTGGCGAGAATGACCTTGCCCTCAGTGCCGGTGGGCACTCCGTGCAGCTCAACAGTGCTCAGGACCCTGTCGCCAATGCGCAGGTCGAGCTGGTCGGCGTGCGGCTTGGCGAGGGCGTGCGGCTTCCAGAACGTCATGTTCCTATTCTGCCTGATACGACCACGGCAGTGGGCATTCGGCAGGAATTCGAGAGGCCACGGTAGAGTCGTCGGCCTGTGAAAAGCACGATCGAACCCGCCGAAGACACCCGTGAAGTAGCCCTCCCCGCTGATGGGGAAGGCGCAGGTGCAACCCCTACTCCCCGTCAACTTGTGAAGCTGTCGATCGTCATCGACGAGGCCGATTTCGACCGCGATATCGACCAAGCGTTCCGCAAGATCGGGCGCGAAGCCACCCTGCCCGGCTTTCGTGCTGGCAAGGTGCCGCGCAAGGTACTGGAGGCCCGTATCGGTCTCGCAGCTGCCCGCGACGAAGCGCTGCGCGACTCGGTTCCGAGCTACTTGGCCAAGGCCGTGCGCGAGCACGACATCGACCTCATTGCCACGCCCGAGGTGGAGATCACCGGCGGCGTCGACGAAGGCCCCGTCTCGTTTGATGCGGTGTGCGAAGTTCGTCCCGTTGTCACCGTCCCCGGTTACGGCGGCCTGCGCGTCGAGCTGCCCAGCCCCGTCGCCAGCCAGGAAGAGATCGACGAAGCGGTCGATGCCGAGCGTCGTCGTCAGGGTTCGCTGGTCGATGTCACCCGAGAGATCAAGTCCGGCGACCACGTCACGCTCACGCTCGTGGGCACCCGCGAGGGCGAGCCCGTTCCCGGGCTCAACACCGAAGACTGGCTGTACGAGGTGGGCAAGGGTTGGGTCGCCGAAGGTTTCGACGGTCGCCTCATTGGCTCCTCCGTCGGTGCCGAGCTGTCGTTCAGCGCCAACCCCTCGGGCATGACCGAGCCGGCCGACTTTGAAGTCACCATCAGCAACGCGCAGGAGCTCGTGCTGCCCGAAGTCACCGATCAGTGGGTCGACGAGAACCTTGGCGAGTTCGACACCGTCGCGGCGTGGCGAGCGTCGATCGCCGACCGCATTGGTGGCCAGAAGCTGAACCAGGCTCGCAACCTGCTGGTCGAGCGGGCCACCACCGCCCTCGCCGAGCTGGTCGACGTGCCGGCCCCCGACAGCATGGTCAGTGCCGACCTGCAGGCCCGTGTACAAAACACCGTGCAGCAGTTCCAGTCACAAGGCATCAGCATCGACCAGTGGCTGTCGGCCACCGGTCAATCGCCCGACTCGTTCATCGAGTCGCTCAAGGAGCAGTCGATGAAGGCCGTCAAGGTCGACCTGGCATTGCGTGCCGTTGCGGTCGCCGAGGGCCTCGATGTTGACGACGACGATCTCAATGCTGAATATGCCCGGGTTGCCCTGCAGGTGCGCCAGAAGGCGAGCGAAGTCCGCAAGGCCTACGAGAAGAACGACGCCGTCACCGACCTTGTCGCCCAGATGCGCAAGACCAAGGCCCTTGATTGGGTGATTGAGCACGCAGAAGTGGTCGACACCACCGGTGCGGTTATCAACACCGAGCTGCTACTCGACAAGCACGATCACGATCACGATCACGATCACGACGGACATGACCACGATGGTCATGCCCACGACAACGACAACGACAAGGGGCACTGAGCATGGACAAGAACTTCCAAATGTCGGGCTACACCATCCCCAGCGTCGTGGAGCAGACCGCTCGCGGCGAGCGCGGATACGACCTCTACAGCCGCCTGCTGCGCGACAACATCATCTGGCTGGACACGCCCATTGACGACAGTTCAGCCAGCCTGACCTGTGCCAAGTTGGTGTACCTCGAGAGCGAGAACCCCGACAAGGACATCAGCATCTACATCAACAGCCCCGGCGGCGATATCACCGCGCTGTTCGCTATTTACGACACGATGCAGTTCATCAAGAACGACATTGCCACCATTTGTCTCGGTCAGGCGGCGTCGGCGGCCGCCGTGCTGCTGGCAGCGGGCACGAAGGGCAAGCGGATGGCATTGCCGCACAGCCGCATCATGTTGCACCAGCCGTCGGGCAGCACTGGCTACGGCCAGGTCACTGACCTGGAGCTGGCAGCCAAGGAAATCCTGCGTATGCGCGATCTGCTCGAGGAACTGTTGGCCTCGCACACCGGCCAAACCATCGAGCGCATCCACACCGACACAGACCGCGATTTCGTGATGGAAGCGCAGGAGGCCCTCGCGTATGGCATCATCGACGATGTCATCACGTCGCGTGATGTGGTGGACCGCTCCGGTCCCATCCGCTGACCGCCCGCGACGACATACCTGAAACGAGAGGGAGGCAACTGTGGCGAAATTCGGTGACACTGGTGAGTTGCTGAAGTGCTCGTTCTGCGGCAAGTCGCAGAAGCAGGTCAAGAAGCTGATCGCTGGGCCGGGCGTGTACATCTGCGACGAGTGCATCGACCTGTGCAACGAGATCATCGAGGAGGAGCTCACCGAGACTGGTGAGCTTCATTTCGACCAACTACCCACCCCACGCGAGATCCGCACGTTCCTCGATGACTATGTCGTCGGGCAGGACGAGGCGAAGAAGATCCTGTCGGTCGCGGTGTACAACCACTACCGCCGTATTCAGTACCAGCAGAACGCTGGCGTTGGCCGGCGCGACGAGATCGAACTGCAGAAGAGCAACATCTTGCTGCTTGGTCCCACCGGCTGTGGCAAGACCCACCTGGCTCAGACTCTTGCTCGCATGCTCAACGTGCCCTTCGCGGTGGCCGACGCGACTGCCCTCACCGAGGCCGGCTACGTCGGAGAAGACGTCGAGAACATTCTTCTCAAGCTCATCCAGGCCGCCGACTTCGATGTGAAGAAGGCCGAGACCGGCATCATCTACATCGACGAGATCGACAAGATCGCCCGCAAGAGCGAGAACCCGTCCATCACTCGCGACGTCTCGGGTGAAGGCGTGCAGCAGGCGCTGCTGAAGATTCTCGAGGGCACCGTTGCGTCGGTGCCGCCGCAGGGTGGCCGCAAGCACCCGCATCAGGAATTCATCCAGATCGACACCACCAACGTGTTGTTCATCTGTGGTGGTGCGTTCGCTGGTCTCGACACCATCATCGAAAACCGAGTCGGTCAGCGCGGTATGGGTTTCAACAACACCGTGAAAAGCAAGGCCGACCGCGACGCAGGCGCCCTCTTCGCAGCCGTGCAGCCCGAAGACCTGCTCAAGTTCGGCATGATCCCCGAGTTCATCGGCCGCCTGCCCATGATCGGCGCCGTTCGCAGT
>JAYUCY010000129.1:0-35073 GCA_043740085.1 Ilumatobacteraceae bacterium | reverse complement strand
AACCATATTCGCCCAGAATCGAAGCTGGAACAGGTGACCCCCAGAACTTTGTTGCGCGCGCAAATGGGGCGGGTGGGGGCAGGTAGGTGGGTCGCCCGACGATGCGGGCGGGCCGGACCTAGCGCTGGCCGCCGCGAGTTGGTTGGTTGCCCGCAGCCTCGGCGAGACGGGTGGCATATGTGGCGATCGAGTCGTCGATCAAGCCAACAGTGATGCGTAGCGATGGCGCACCGTCGCGCACCATGAACGGTTCGCCGGGCGCGGCGCCGATGCCCTGCGCCGCCAGCGTCAGCAACGCCGAACGCTCGTCGGCGACCTGCATCCACAGGTTGATCCCATCGGTGCCGGTGAACCCGACACCGGCAGCCGCGAGTACTTCGGTGACTGCGTTGCGGCGGGCCGCGTATTCGACGCGGGCCGCGCCAACCGCATCAATGCTCGGCTGATGATCGAGCATCTCCAACAGCACCGCCTGCAGGATGCGACTACTCCACCCAGGCCCAAGAAGCCGACGGTTGGCTACCGAACTGACCACATTGCCGGCACCGCCCACCGCAGCCAGCCGAAGGTCCGGCCCGTGGCTCTTCGAGTAGCTGCGAATGTGCACGGTGCGATGCGGCAGCCAGGCTCCCAGGCTGACCAACGCACCGCTGGCGATGTCGCCCGAATGGTCGTCCTCCACCACGATCGCGGCGCTGTCGGCCAGCGCGGCAGCCAGCTGCCTGCCGCGCCGCTCGGTGAGCGTGATGCCGGTCGGGTTGTGCGCACGCGGTTGCAGGAACACGGCTGTGGCGCCAAGCGTGAGCGCGTCGGTCAGCCCATCGGGAAGCATGCCCTCGCCGTCCATATCGACGCCGATGACATCTGCGCCCAACAGGTCGAGCAAGTCGAGCAGCGGCGGAAACGTTGGGTTCTCCACCACCACTCGGTCGCCGAGACGCACAATCACGGTGGCAACCCGGTCCAGCGCATCCATCGCGCCGTCCACCATGGTCAGTTCCTCGGGCGGGAACGGCCAGTCGGCGCGCACGCGTTCGGCCAGCTCGGGCAGCACCGGCTGGTCGAGGTAGCTGCTGGTCAGCGACTGCCGACTGACGCGGGCGATGACGGGGCGCAGGTCGGGGAGCAGTGCCGGGTCGGGGGTGCCGCTGCTGAGGTCGAGTGCGAAGTGACCCGGGCCTTCGGTGACGCGTCGGTAGCGACGTGGCGTTGCGGGGCCGGTGGGCTGACGGACGAAGGTTCCCTGTCGCCCACGAGCGTCGATGGCACCAACGGCGGCCAACGATTGCCAGGCTTCGCTCACGGTCGTGGGCGACACGCCGAGTTCCTTGGACAGCTCGCGCACGGTCGGCAGGCGGCTGCCGATGGACAGCTCTGCGGCCGAGATCATTCGGCCGACGGCGGCCGCGATGCCGCGCGCGCTGCGGTCGGCGACCCGCCCGGCGATAGCTTTGCTGAGCCCTTTCGAGGCGGGGTCGTTACTTGCAGCGTCGAACAGGTCGTTCATTGTCCGGTAACAATACAACTATTGTGCGGGATGGTGTGTGTCATTAGAGTCCGGATATGCCTGACAGCACCGCACACATTGTGAAGGCAGCACTGCTGCAGACGGATTGGCCCGGCACGAAGGACGCAATGCTCGACAAGCACGAGCAGGCTGTCCACGAGGCAGCGGCTCAGGGTGCACAGGTGATGTGCTTCCAAGAGTTGTTCTACGGGCCGTACTTCTGCCAGGTGCAAGACACCGAGTACTACGAGTACACCGAGCAGATCCCCGACGGGCCCACCACGCAGCGCTTCCAAAGCCTTGCGAAGGAGACCGGCATGGTGCTGGTGCTGCCGATGTACGAAGTGGTGCGTCCCGGGTTGTATTACAACACCGCCGCCGTGATCGATGCCGATGGTCAGTACCTGGGCAAGTACCGCAAGCAGCACATTCCCCAGACCAAGGGCTTCTGGGAGAAGTTCTACTTCGCACCCGGCGACGGCGGTTACCCAATCTTCGAGACCGCCGTCGGCAAGGTCGGCGTCTACATCTGCTACGACCGCCACTTCCCCGAGGGTTGGCGTGCGCTGGGCCTCAATGGCGCCGAGATCGTGTTCAACCCATCAGCCACCAGCCGCGGGCTGTCGCAGTACCTGTGGAAGCTCGAGCAGCCGGCGTCTGCAGTCGCCAACATGTACTACGTCGGCGCCATCAACCGCGTCGGCATCGAGCCACTGGGCGACAACGACTTCTACGGGCAGAGCTACTTCGTTGATCCGGAAGGCCAATTCGTCGGCGATGTGGGCGACGCGCATCAACCGGAACTGATCGTTCGCGACCTCGACATGGACAAGATCAAGCAAGTCCGCGATCGTTGGGCGTTCTACCGCGACCGTCGGCCGGACGCGTACGACGACCTGTTCGAGCGATAAGGGGAAACCTCCAATGGCAACCACACTCATCAAGAACGGCAAGGTCGTCAGCAGCACTGGCGTCATCGCCCACGACGTACTCATCGACGGCGAGACCATTCGCGCCCTCGGCGCGCCGGGCTACTTCACCGAAGAGGGCATCGATCACGTCATCGACGCGGCAGGGAAGTACGTCATTCCCGGTGGCATCGACGTGCACACGCACATGGAACTGCCCTTTGGCGGCACCTTCGCCAGCGACACCTTCGAAACCGGCAGCAACGCCGCGGCCTGGGGTGGCACCACCACCATCATCGATATGGCCGTGCAGCGTTACGGCGAGAACGTGCACGAGGGTTTGGCCGAGTGGCACCGCAAGGCCGATGGCAACTGCAGCATCGACTACTCGTTCCACCAGATCATCGGCGGCGTCGACGACCAATCCTTGAAGGACATGAAGTACCTCGTCGAGCACGAGGGCATCAGCAGCTTCAAGCTGTTCATGGCCTATCCCGGTGTGTTCTACAGCGACGATGGCCAGATCCTGAGGGCCATGCAGACCGCCGCCGAGTGCGGCGCGATGATCATGATGCACGCCGAGAACGGCATCGCCATCGACGTGCTGGTGCAGCAAGCGCTCGCTCGGGGCGAGACCGACCCGAAGTACCACAGCTATACCCGGCCGTCCCCGCTCGAGGCAGAGGCCACACACCGGGCCATCGTGCTCTCACACGTGGCGGGAAACGTGCCGCTGTACATCGTGCACATGAGCGCCGGCGACGCGCTCAACGAAGTTGCTGCCGCCCGCCATGCCGGCCGCAACGTGTTCGCCGAGACATGCCCGCAGTACCTGTACCTGACGCTGGAAGAGACGCTGGGAAAGCCCGGCTTCGAAGGTGCCAAGTGGGTGTGCAGCACGCCGGTGCGCAGCAGGGACAACGACCCGGACTACATCGGCCAGATGGGCCACGGCCATCAGGGCGATCTGTGGAAGGGCCTGCGAATGAACGAACTGGCCATCGTCAGCACCGACCATTGCCCGTTCTGCATGAAGGATCAGAAAGAACTGGGACTGGGCAACTTCGCCGCCATCCCCAACGGTATCGGCGGCGTCGAGCACCGCATGGAACTGCTCTACCAGGGCGTGGTCACCGGCGAGATCTCGTTGGAACGCTGGGTCGAGACCTGCTGCACCACTCCAGCTCGCATGTTCGGCATGTATCCGAAGAAGGGTGTCATCGCCCCCGGCGCCGACGCCGACGTGGTGGTGTGGGACCCGCACACGCCGACCAAAATCGGTATCAACGACAAGCATCACATGAATATGGATCACAGTGCGTGGGAAGGTTGGGTGATTGATGGAAAGGTCGACACCGTCCTGTCTCGTGGCACGGTGGTCATGGAGAACGACACATTCAAGGGCCGCAAGGGCCACGGTCAGTACGTGCGACGGGGTTTGTCGCAGTACCTGGTGTAGGCGCTTCCCGCTCGTCGGCATCGTGGGTATTCGCTCCTCGACACGATCGGCGGGGAAACCCCATCCCGCCGATCTACCGTCTCGTCGTCGAACACCCACACTGCCTCCTCGCTGGTTTGTTGGACCCGGGCGCAAGAACTTCTCGCTTCCTTCAAGAGCAATTTCTACAAAACTCAACTCATAACTCAGACAACTTCCCGGCTGGTGTTGACCAGTGGGAGGGCTAGCTAAAGGGCTTGGTATGAATCGCATTTCTCATTGGATCGATGGTCGCGTTGTTGAGGGGACCTCTGGGCGGTCGGGGGTGGTTTTCGATCCGGCTACCGGGGAGCAGGCGTCGTCTGTGGATTTGGCTTCCTCTGCTGAGGTTGATCTGGCCGTCTCCACTGCTCTTACGGCGTTTCCGGCTTGGCGTTCCACCAACCTCTCGCGGCGGGCGGAGGTCATGTTTCATATGCGGGAGCTCGTCGACGCAAATCGTAAGGAGATTGCGACGCTGCTCACCAAGGAGCACGGCAAGGTGTTGGGCGACGCGCTTGGCGAGGTGGCCCGCGGTCTCGAGAACATCGAGTTCGCCTGCGGCATCCCCAACTTGATGAAGGGTGGGTACAGCGAGCAGGCCTCGACGGGTGTGGACGTGTACAGCATCAAGCAGCCGCTTGGTGTGGTCGCCGGTATCACGCCGTTCAACTTCCCGGCGATGGTGCCGATGTGGATGTTTGCCAACGCTCTCGCGTGTGGCAACACATTTGTGCTGAAGCCGAGCGAGAAGGATCCATCGGCCAGCATGTTCATCGGCGAGCTGTTGAAGCAGGCGGGCTTGCCTGACGGTTGCTTCAACGTTGTCAACGGCGACAAGGTGGCGGTGGACCGGTTGCTGGAGCACCCGGATGTGCAGGCGGTCAGCTTTGTGGGCAGCACGCCCATCGCTCGCTACATCTATGAGACGGGTACCAAGAACGGCAAGCGGGTGCAGGCACTTGGTGGCGCCAAGAACCACATGCTCGTGCTGGCAGATGCCGATCTCGACATGGCTGCGGATGCTGCCGTCAGCGCCGCGTATGGCAGTGCTGGTGAGCGGTGCATGGCCGTGTCGGTGGTGCTGGCCAGCGCGGCCATTGCCGATGACCTGGTAGCCAAGATCAAGGACCGCATTCCGGCTATCAAGGTTGGTCCGGCCAGCGAAGACAGCAGCGAGATGGGGCCGCTGATCACCGGCGAACATCGCGACAGGGTAAAAGGGTATGTCGATGGCGCACCGGGCGAGGGCGCGACGGTTGTGGTTGATGGCACCGTTGGCGTTCCCGTTGCCGGCTTCTTCCTGAATCCGAGTTTGATCGACAACGTCACGCCGGGGATGAAATGCTACGACGACGAGATCTTCGGGCCGGTGCTGACCGTCACCCGCGTGCACGGCTACGACGATGGGGTGGCGCTCATCAACTCCAACCAGTACGGCAACGGCACGGCAATCTTCACCCGTGACGGCGGCGCTGCGCGGCAGTTCGAGTTCGACGTGCAGGTCGGCATGGTCGGGGTCAACGTTCCTGTTCCGGTGCCGGTGAGCTACTACAGCTTCGGCGGTTGGAAGAACAGCCTCTTCGGCGACACCCACATCTACGGGCCCGAAGGCATCAACTTCTACACACGCACCAAGGTCGTGACCAAGCGTTGGCCCGACCCGCGCACCAGCAAGGTCGATCTCGGCTTTCCGCAGAACCGTTAGATCCGCTACTTCCTCTTCCACTACCCACTACACCCCCAACTACAGGACAGGAGCTAGCGATGCAGTTCGGAGTCGTCTTGCAAACCACGCCGCCATCGCGGCGCGTGATTGACCTGGCCAAGCGAGCGGAGTCGTACGGATTCGACTACGTATGGACCTTCGACAGCCACATCCTGTGGCAGGAGCCGTACGTGATTTACAGCCAGATTCTTGCTGAGACGCGCAACGTCATTGTCGGGCCGATGGTCACCAACCCGGCCACCCGCGACTGGACGGTGACCGCCAGTGTGTACGCGACGCTGAACGAGATGTTCGGCAACCGCACGGTCTGCGGCATCGGTCGCGGCGACAGCGCTGTGCGTGTCACCAATGGTGCTCCGACCAATCTGGCAACGCTGCGAGACAGCATTCACGTGATTCGTGAGATGGCCAACGGTCGCTCGGTGGAGTACAAGGGCAGCGACCTGCGACTGCCGTGGGCGGCGAAAAGTCGGCTGGAGATGTGGGTCGCGGCCTACGGACCTAAGGCGCTAGCGCTCACGGGTGAGGTCGGCGACGGATTCATTCTGCAGCTCGCCGATCTCTCGATCGCGGAATGGACGATCAAGGCTGTGCGCAATGCGGCCGCCGCCGCAGGGCGCAACCCCGACGACATCACCATCTGCGTTGCGGCGCCCGCCTACGTCACAGATGGCACCGAGGCCGGGCTGGCGTACGGGCGTGAGCAGGTCCGCTGGTTTGGAGGCATGGTGGGCAACCACGTGGCCGACATCGTCGCCCGCTACGGCGACGACGCACCAGTACCGAAGGCGCTCACCGACTACATCAAGAACCGTCAGGGCTACGACTACAACGAGCACGGGCAGACCGGCAACAGCCACACCACGTTCGTTCCCGACGAGATCGTCGATCGGTTCTGCATCGTCGGCCCGGTGGAAACCCACATCAAACGGATGCAGGAGCTGAAGGACTTGGGCGTCGACCAGTTCGCCGTCTATCTGCAGCATGACGACAAGGACCACACGCTGCAGGCATATGGGGAGAAGGTCATGCCGGCAGTCGCCGAGCACGTGAGGGCCAAGTCGTGATGGTGAGAGTCCCGAGCTCTGAGACTGCCTCGCCCATCGCCCGTTCGCCCCGACTGTGGTTGCTGCGCGCTCGCCGCGCGCTCATGTTCTTCGTGGCGCTCGCGCTCGTGGCAATCAGTTGGGAGCTGTACAAGAAGTTCGGGCCGCAAGACGGTGGGGAAGTGCTCGGCTGGAAGGTCCTGCCGCGTGCGAAAGATCGCGTGATGCCCCATGTGGGCGACATGTTCAGTCGCTTCGGCGACCCGATCGGTCGAAGTGCCGATGAGACTGTGCTCTCGGTCGTCATCGACGCAGTGTGGTTCTCGTTGCGGTTGGTGTTGGCGGGTTTTGCGATGGGCCTCATAGCTGGTATGTCGCTGGCGGTGGCGATGACTCGCTTCCGCTTTGCAGAGCGGGCAATCCTGCCGTACCTGGTCATCTCGCAGACGGTTCCGTTGATTGCACTCGCGCCCTTGGTCGCCAGCTGGGGCGGCAAGGTGGAGCTGTTCGGATGGGAATGGCCGCGCTGGCTGTCGGCATCGGTGTTGGGCGCGTTCCTCACGTTCTTTCCGATTGCGGTCAACACGCTGCGCGGACTGCAGTCGCCCAGCCCGGCTTCGCTCGAACTGATGGACAGCCTGGCGGCGCCGTGGCACCGCACGCTGTTCACGCTTCGGTTTCCGGCGGCCGTGCCCTACATCGTTCCCGGCCTCAAGCTGGGCGCGGCTGGAGCGGTCATCGGCGTGGTCGTGTCGGAAATCTCCACCGGCCTGCGCGGCGGTATTGGTCGTCTGGTCATCGAGTTCGGCAGGGCAACCACCAGCGACCCTGCAATCGTCTACACCGCCATCATCGGCGCGGCGGTGTTAGGGCTGATCATGGCCGCGCTCATCGCAGTCGCCGATTCTTTCTTTATGCGGAACCGGCCGAACGAGTCGTTGTCATGAGCGGAGTCGTTGTCATGAGTGCGGTCGAGGTTGTTGGGGTGGGCAAGGTTTTCAACGCTGGCAAGGCCAGTCAGGTTGACGCACTCGTCGATATCAGTCTGGCAATCGAGCCCGGCGAGTTCATCTCGCTCATCGGTCCATCGGGTTGTGGCAAGAGCACCCTGCTGCGACTGATCGCCAACCTCACCGAACCGTCGAGCGGCGCGGTGACAGTCAATGGCAAGCCCGCGAAGCAAGCTCGTCTCGAGCAGGACTACGGGATGGCCTTCCAGCAGGCCGGGCTCTTCGAGTGGCGCACAGTCGCCAAGAACATTGAGCTGCCCCTGGAACTCAAGGGCTGGGACCGCTCGAAGCGCCGGGCGCGGGCTCGCGAGATGTTGGAACTGGTCAAGCTCGCCGACTTCGCAGATCACATGCCCTGGCAGCTCAGCGGAGGCATGCAACAGCGGATTGCCATCGCTCGCGCGCTGGCGGCGCATCCTCCGATTCTGCTGATGGACGAGCCGTTCGGTGCGCTCGACGAGATGACTCGCGAGCACATGCAGGCGGAACTGCTGCGCATCTGCGCCACGACCAAGACCACTGTCATCTTCGTCACGCACTCGATTCCCGAAGCGGTGTACCTCTCCACGCGGGTCGTCGTCATGTCGCCGCGGCCGGGGCGCATCACCGACATCATCGATGTGCCGCTTGGTGCAGACCGCGACCTCGACACTCGTGAGTCGGGCGACTTCTTCGCCAAGATCACCGAAGTACGCGAGGCCCTGCGCGGCGCTGAATACGGCGCCGCCGGCCACGCTCCCATGGGAGTTGACGACCGGTGACCGCCCGTCTCAATCCTGTGCTGCACGCACTGTGGCCGCCGGCGTTGCTCGGCGCGATGATGCTGTCGCTGTGGCAGCTGGTGGTGCGCGCCTTCGACCTGCAGCCCTACTTTCTGGTCGCCCCCACCGACATCTGGGTTGCACTGACGGACAACTGGAGCAACATTTGGGAAGCGATGCAGGTGTCGGGTACCAACGCTGCCTTCGGCTTGCTCTTCGGCACGATCGCGGGCGTACTGATGTCGTTCCTGCTCAGTCGCTTCCGCATCGCCGACGAGCTGATCACGCCAATGTCCATCGCCATCAACGCAATCCCCGCCTTTGTGCTGGTGTCAGTGTTCAACAACATGTTCTCCAGCACCAGCGAGGTGCCGCGCCGCCTCATGGTGACCCTGGTCGTCTTCTTCGTCGTGCTCGTCAATGTTGCCAAGGGTCTGCGCCAGGTCGAGCCCGTCCATGCCGAACTGATGCGCAGCTACGCCGCACGCGGCTGGGATGTCATGCGCAAGGTACGTATTCCCAATGCCATTCCATTTCTGTTCACCGCCCTGCGCATCTCGGCCCCACTGGCGGTCATCTACGCCTATGTTTCGGAGTACTTTGGTGGCGCGCAGAACGGCCTGGGCAGCAGGATCACCAGCAACATCGCCAACTCGAAGAACGCCGTCGGCTGGGCATACGTCACCGGAGCCTGCCTGCTGGGGCTGGGGTTCTACTTGATCGCAATCATCTTGGAAGTGGTCGCCACACCGGGTGGCCGCAACCGCAATCGGGAGGGTTCGTGACCCACCCGAACAGGCCTAGAGGAATCATTCCAAAAGGGGAGGAGCAACAATGAGGAAGCAACGAAACAGGGGTGTGCTCGCAGCCTTGGTGGCACTCTCGATCGTGGCCGCAGCCTGCGGCGATGACGGGACCACCGCGGATACGAAGGCACCAGCGGAGACCACGGCGACGGAGGAAACCACTGTCGCCCAGGAGACGACGGCACCGGCGGAGACAACGGCGCCGAGCGACACCGTAGCGGCTGGCGATTGTGCCGAGCTGACCCCGGTGAAGCTGCAGCTGCAGTGGGTGACGCAAGCCCAGTTCGCCGGTTACTACGCGGCCGTTAACAAGGGCTACTACAAGGACATGTGCCTCGACGTCACCATTCTCGAAGGTGCCGTCGACATCACACCGCAGACCGTCCTTGCCAATGGCGAGGCCGACTTTGCAATCGCGTGGGTGCCCAAGGCACTCGCCAGCCGTGAAGCCGGCGCCGACATCGTCGACATTGCACAGGTGTTCCAGCGCAGTGGCACCCTGCAGGTCAGCTTTGCCGATTCGGGTATCAAAACCCCGGCAGACTTCGCCGGCAAGAAGATTGGCAACTGGGGCTACGGCAACGAGTTCGAAGTCTTCGCCGCCATGACCGATGCGGGAATCGACCCGGCCTCGGTGGAGAACGTGGCGCAGCAGTTCGACATGGTTGGCCTGCTGGAAGGCGACATTGATGCCGCCGAGGCAATGACGTACAACGAGTACGCACAGGTCCTCGAGTCGATCAACCCCGCAACGGGCAAGCTGTACCAGCCCGAGGACTTCAACGTCATCTCGTACGAAGATGTCGGCGTCGGAATGCTGCAGGACGCAATTTGGGCAGACGGCACACGTCTGGCCGATGCGGACTACAAGGCAATGGCTGTCAGCTTCGTCGCCGCTTCGCTGGAAGGCTGGGCATTCTGCCGCGACAACGTCGAGGAGTGCGCAGGGATCGTCAGCGACCTCAGTCCCATCCTGGGTCTCACCCACCAAACGTGGCAGATGAACGAAGTCAACAAGCTCATCTGGCCCGCCAAGGGCGGTGTTGGCTTTATCGATTCCGCAGCGTGGGACCGTACGGCCAAGATCTCGCAGGAGACCAAGAACCTGGAGGGCAGCACCGTGCTGACCGCCGCTCCTGACGCCAAGGCGTACACCAACGACATCGTCACCGCAGCGCACGAGCTGTTGAAGTCGATGGGTATCGACATCAACGGTGCCGACTTTGCGCCGATCGACGTCACCCTCACCGAGGGCGGCGCCTGAGCAAGGCTGAACACGCACAGGGAGAGGGGCGGGTCGCTTCGGCGGCCCGCCCCTCTCGCGTCGCGCCTGTGCTGGTGGCAGGCGCGCCATGGCTCTTCGTGGTGCTGTGGAGCACCGGCTTTGTCGTTGCGCATTACGGCACGCAAGACGCCGGTCCGCTGACGTTTCTGGCCGTTCGGCTGGCGATTGCGGCGGTGGTTGTCGGCGTCATTGCATCTGCCACGGGTGCCGCGCGGCCGACTCGTCCGCAGGTGTTGTGGGCGGGCGTGGTTGGCATTGCGATGCACGCGGTCTATCTCGGCGGAGTCTTTCTTGCGATCAGTTGGGGAATGCCGTCGGGCGTCGGTGCCCTGATTGCCGGTCTCCATCCGGTGCTGACCGCAATCGCTGGGCGGGCTGTGCTGGGCGAACGTCTTCGGCGTCTGCAGTGGCTGGGCGTCGTCCTGGGCTTCGCGGGCGTGATCGTTGTTGTCGTCGATCGGTTGCTGGCGAAGTCGGTCGGCCTGAGCGCGGGTGCGCTGTTGGCAGCCAGTCTCAGCGTTCTCGCGATGAGCGCGGGTACGTTGGTGCAGCGCCGCACCGGCAACACCACACCGTTGCTGTGGGGCACCGCTGCTCAGTACGTCGTCGCTGCGGCAGTGCTCGCCCTGGCGGCAACAGTGCATGCCAATGAGGGTTTCACGCCGACTGCGCAATCGTTGTTTGCACTGGCGTGGGCGGTGGTCGTGCTCTCGATCGCGGCGGTATCGATCATGCTCTGGCTGCTGCAGCGCCAGGCAGCGGCGAAAGTCAGCAGCCTCTTCTTTCTCACACCAGCGCTCAGTGCGATCGAAGGCGCGATTCTGTTTGGTGAGCAACTCGGGTTATTGGCCCTGGTGGGCTTGGCGGTCGCGCTCGTGGGAGTGGCGCTGACGCTGAGACAAGCAAGGTAACGTGCTCAGTGAGGGCGGCAACGACGCCGAACCTCGCACCAGGAGGTGGCCCATGACGGACACCAAGCCCATGAGCGTCGATGCACGAACCGACCGGCAGCCGGAGCAGATCTCCCATGTCGTAGTCAGGTTCGCAGGCGATTCCGGCGACGGTATGCAGCTCACCGGTGATCGATTCACCTCGGCGAGCGCGCTGTTCGGCAACGACCTATCGACCTTTCCCGACTACCCGGCGGAGATCCGCGCGCCTGCGGGCACCGTCAATGGCGTGTCGAGTTTTCAGGTCCACATCTCGGACCACGACATCACCACGCCAGGCGATTCGCCCAACGTGTTGGTGGCTATGAATCCGGCAGCGTTGAAGGCAGATCTGGATCGGCTGGAACAGAACGGGCTACTGATCGTCAATAGTGATGCGTTCGAAACCCGCGACCTTGACAAGGCCGGCTACGACCACAACCCACTGCACGACGACTTTCTCTCCGCGTACCGCGTGGTGGAGATTCCGATGACGACGCTCACCCGGCTGGCCACCGAGCCATTGGGTGTGAAGGCCCGCGACTCCGAGCGATCGAAGAACTTCTTCGCCTTGGGTGTTGTCTCGTGGCTGTATTCGCGCCCGACTGAACCGACGCTGGAATGGATTGAGGGTCGCTTCAAGGACCTGGTGAAGGCCAGCAACATCGCGGCGTTCAAGGCGGGTTACAACTTCGGCGAAACCAGCGAACTCTTTGACCACCCGTACCAGGTGAAGCCCGCCCAGCTGCCGCCAGGCGAGTACACCAACATCAGCGGCAACGTGGCCCTTGCGTGGGGGCTGGTGGCCGCCGGCCAGATGGCCAAGCTGCCGCTCTTCTTGGGCAGCTACCCCATCACGCCGGCCAGCGATATCTTGCACGAGCTGTCGAAGCACAAGCACTTCGGTGTGCGCACGGTGCAGGCGGAGGACGAGATCGCGGCAATCGGTATGGCGTTGGGGGCTGCCTTCTCCGGGCACCTCGGCATCACCACCACCAGCGGGCCCGGTCTCTCGTTGAAGAGCGAGACAATCAGCCTCGGCATCTCATTGGAGCTGCCGCTGCTGATCATCGACATTCAGCGTGGCGGTCCCTCCACGGGCCTACCGACCAAGACAGAAGCTGCCGACTTGAATATTGCGATGTTCGGTCGCCACGGTGAGGCACCACTTCCGATCGTCGCCGCCTACAGCCCGGCGCAATGCTTTGACGCTGCCATCGAGGCAGCGCGCATCGCGCTGAAGTACCGCACGCCAGTGATTCTGCTCAGCGACGGATTCCTTGCCAACGGCAGCGAGCCGTGGTTGTTGCCCGACCTCGACACGTTGCCCGACATCTCAGTTCCGTTCCAGACGGAGATGAACCACGTTGCCGACGATGGCACTGCCGAGTTCTGGCCGTACTTGCGCGACCCTGAGACGCTGGCTCGCCCATGGGCCATTCCTGGCACACCGGGGTTGATGCATCGCGTTGGCGGCATCGAGAAGGAAGACGGCACCGGCAACATCAGCTATGCCCCGGCCAACCACGAGAAGATGGTGCACCTTCGTGCCGACAAGGTGGCCGGTATCGCCGCCGACATTCCGCTGGCAACCATCCTGGGTGATGACGACGCTGAGGTGTGCCTGCTGAGCTGGGGCTCGACGTGGGCCGCAATCGATGCTGCGGTCCAGCGCACCAGGCGGGTCGGAACGAAGGTCGCCTGGATCCATCTCACGCACCTCAACCCGCTGCCACCCAACCTCGGTGAGCTGTTGAAACGGTTCCCCAAAGTGTTGGTGCCAGAGCTCAACCTCGGCCATCTGTGCCGCATCATCCGTGCCGACTTCCTGGTCGATGCGAAGCCGATCAACAAGGTGCAGGGCCTGCCCTTCACCTCCGCCGAACTGGAAGCTGCCATCAACCAGGCCCTCTCTGGAGCGACGACGTCAGGAGCGACATCATGAGCGACACGATTGTTCCGATCACTAGCAAGAAGGACTGGGTCAGCGATCAAGAGGTGCGCTGGTGCCCCGGGTGCGGTGACTATGGCGTGATGCACGCGGTGCAGACGCTGATGCCAGAGCTTGGTGTGGCGCCGGAGAACACCGTGTTCATCAGTGGCATTGGTTGTAGCAGCCGCTTTCCGTACTACATGAACACGTACGGCATGCACAGCATCCATGGCCGCGCGCCAGCCATCGCCACCGGTGTTGCGGTGGCTCGACCCGACCTCGATGTGTGGGTGATCACCGGTGATGGCGACTCATTGTCCATCGGCGGCAACCACCTGATTCATGCGCTGCGCCGCAACGTGAACCTGACAATCCTGCTGTTCAACAATCGCATCTACGGGCTCACCAAGGGCCAGTACTCGCCCACGTCGGAGACCGGCAAGGTCACCAAAAGCACGCCGTTCGGTTCCATTGATCACCCGTTCAACCCGCTGTCGGTGGCGTTGGGTGCGGAGGCTTCGTTCGTTGCCCGCACTCACGACCTCGACCGCAAGCACATGATCGAGGTGTTCCGCGCAGCGCACGCTCATCGGGGTGCGTCGTTCGTCGAGATCTTCCAGAACTGCAACGTCTTCAACGACGGTGCATTCGACGACATCACCAGCCGTCAGGTGCGCGAAGAAATGATGATCGATCTGCACCATGGTCAGCCGATTCTGTTCGGCGTTGACGGTCACCGTGGCGTCGTGATGGGCAGTGATGGGCAGTTGCGCATTGTCGAAGTCGCCGACGTGGGGGAGGACGCGATCTTGGTGCACGATGCGAACCGCAACGACCCCGGCCTCGCCTTCGCCTTGGCGCGGGTGACCCAAGGGGATCATGGCGCCACACCCTTCGGCGTGTTCCGCGATGTCGATCGTGGCGACTACGGCCAAATGGTCGGCGCCCAACTCGCCGCCGCTTCGGAACGAAAAGGCCCGGGCGACCTAGCCGCCCTGCTCCGCAGCAACGGCACCTGGATGGTCGGCGGCTGAGCCCCGCCGCCCCCACCGGGCCCCGCCCCCACCAGGCCCCGCCAGGCCTCGCCCCCCATTGTTTGGCACTCTTCTCCGCCCATGGGCGAGTAACGGTGCCGCTTCTGTCATGTTTACTCGCCCATGGGCGGCGGAAGGTGCCGTCCCGTCGAGCCCCGCCAACTTGGCACTCTTACCCGCCCATGGGCGGGTAACGGTGGCTAGGGCTCGATGATGGGGAAGCCGCCGAGGAACGTGTCCAGGTGGTCGATGATGGCGTGGAGCGCGCCCAGGTCGCCGTCCGACGCGAGCTGGCCAGCCTCAACGGCGGCGGCGATGGTGGTCTCGCCGGCGACGATCTGCGACAACGTCTCGCGCGTCGTGGTGACCGTGAGGTCGGCGTCGGGTAGCTGTCGATTGGCGCGGTAGTGGACGGCGCGGTTGGACAGACCGAGTGTCCATCGCTGGTCGATGTCGGTGAACGCCAAGTTGATGCTGACCTTCACGCCGCCGATCTCGTCGGCCTTCAGACGCATCGCCACCAGCGCGAAGAGTTGGTCGATGGGCAGTGCACGCACCAGCCCACGATTCGCAGCTGGCCGGCGCGGCGGGCCACCATGGCGCAGCTCTTGCGCGCCCATCAGGTACGCATTGCGGAATGTGGCGGACTCGCTCTGATACCCCATCTGTTCGAGCGCATCGGCCTGCAGGGAACGAGCGGCGGTATTGGTGGGGTCGGCAAACACCAGGTGGTTGACCAGCTCTGCGACCCACCGATAGTCGCCCGCCTCATAGGCTGCCTGGGCAACCGTGAGCAGAGCATCGGCGCCGCCCGCGAGCGCGACGTATCGCTGGCCCGCTTCCACCGGCGGATGTGGGTGGAGGTGGCAGGGGTTGCCGTCGTACCAGCTGAGGTACCGCTGGTACACCGCCTTCACGTTGTGAATCAGGCTGCCGTAGTAGCCGATCGTGTGGCTTTCCTCGTAGTGCTCCGTCGCCGGGCGGAGCAGCTCGGCAATCTCGGCTGCAACGTGCCCGTGATTGGCAAGCCGCAAGGTCTGGTCGTGCACCCAGCGGTACAGGTCGCGCTGGCGGCACAGGAATTCGCGCACATTCTCGGTGCCCCATCGTGGCCAGTGGTGCGACGCGAACATGACCTCCGTGCGGTCGCCGAAGAGCTCGATGGCGTCGTCGATGTAGGTGCTCCACGCCAACGAATCGCGTGCCTGCGCGCCGCGAATTGGGATCAGGTTGTGCATGTTGTGCGTGCAGTTCTCCGCCATGCAGAGCCAGCCGTGATCGGGAAAGAAGAAGTTCATCTCCGCCGGCGCTTCCGTCTCGGGGGTGAGCTGGAAGATGATGCGGATGCCGTCGACGACCAGCTCCTCGCCGGTGAACGTGATGTCTTCTGTCGGCGCAATCAGGCCGGGCAAGCTCAGCGGCGTGCCCTTGCCCAACCCGCAATCGACGTGGCCTTTCGGCCCCGGGGGCAGCAGGGGGCCGAACTGGTAGAGCGCGCGCCGGTTCATCGCGTGGCCGGCGAGCAGGTTCTCGGCGACGGCCTCGCGCATGAAATGCTCGGGCGCGATCACGCGGCATTTTCCCGCGTCGACATCCGCTTGAGTGGTGACACCCAGCACGCCGCCAAAGTGATCGAGGTGGCTGTGGGTGTAGATCACGCCGGTCACCTGCCGCTCACCGAGATTTGCGTTCGCCAGCTCCAGGCAGGCGCGGGCCGTGGCGGTGGTGGTCAGCGGGTCGATGATGACCCAGCCCGTCACGCCCGCGATGAACGTGATGTTGGAGATGTCGTAGCCGCGGGCCTGCCAGACACCCGGCGCCACCTCGAACAAACCGTGGATGTTGTTCAGCTGGGCCTGGCGCCACAGGCTGGGGTGAACCGTGTCGGGGGTGGGTGAGCCCTGCTCAATGAAGTCGTAGTTGTTGATGTTCCAGGCCTGACCGAAGTCACCATCGATGATGCCCGTCGGGTGCTGCGCAATCAGCCCACGTGAGGCACGCTCGAAGTCAGCCGGATCGAAGGTTGGGATCGGTTGCGAGGTGATGGCCTGCGTATGCGTGGTGGCGTCGTTGGGAGCGGATCGAGGCAGGTCGCTGGTGTCGGTCACGGTGTAATTGTTGCACCTGCGTACGGTGCCCCGACGATGTGGTCGCTCGCGCCGCGCTCGCTCCAGTGGCCCCGGGCCCGACTCGACCAAGGCGACCAATGCTCGCTGGACTTCCTGCGCCGGAATCACACCGGACATTTCGCGCGCCGTCGGCGAAGTGCGGCGACAGCAACCGCCGACTCCTCTGCACTGGCCGCGCCAGCGAAGCCGCGACCTGTGCGTTCCACCATCAGCCGCACTGTGTCATCGGCGGCGGAACTGATGAAACCAGCACGCCGCAGGTCCGCAAGCACCCCTGGCTTGTTCAGCCCGAGCCGGGTCGGTCGCTCGCTGAGCTCGTGGTCAGTGAAGGTTCGTGGCCGGGACAGTAATCGCTGTCAGAATCTGGTGAGAGTTGAAACTGTCACTCTTACGATGCGGGGGTTTGATCAGCCGCGGGTGATGGAAGCGCCGGCGCCAATGTCGGCGGCGTCGGCAGCGCTACGACCTGCATACCAGCCGGCAGCATTGAGGTTTCGGTTGCGCATCGTGGTCGCGTTGGGAAACGCCTCGGTGTACGCAGCTGATACGGCCGCCTCGCGGCTGGCGAGCACGGGCAGCAATGACTCGCCGTATTCCGCGGCGGCCTCGGCGGCCACATGACTTCGCGCAGCCTCCAGCCGCTCGGCAATGCGGTGGGCGAAGGCGATGAGAAACGCCCGCCGGAACGACGGCGTGCTGAGCTGTCGGTTGGTGGCGGTTGCCGCGGCCGAGGCCCGCGTGGCCTGGACCAGTAGCGAAGTGAACAGCAAATCGGTGAGCTGCAGGTCGACCGGAAACCCCATCACCGTGCACAGGCTCGCGTACGGCACCCAGATGCTGCGCACACCGTTGACAGCCGCGATGGCTGACAGAAAGCTCGCCTTCTCCTCCGCGTAGGGGTTGTCGATATGCACGCGTCGCGACTCCACGCCCGCGGTAGTGCGACTGCCGACGGCCGCCGACGCAAGCACCGCCGCATCGATGGAGTGGCGAGTCATCATCTCCTGTGCCTTGGCGGTGAACGCCTCCGCCTCGGCGTCGAAGGTGGTGGCCTCCGCTTTGGCCAGCAAGGCTCTGATCAGCTTCAGCACCTTGGCGTCAATGTTCTCCGTGGGACATGGCGTTGGCATGATGCCGCGGTTGGTGGCACCCCACTGCGATGGCGGGGTCAGTGAGATTGGTAATCGGGGCAGTTGGCGCAGCTGGGCCAGGTACTGCACGGCAACCGTGAGCGCCTCCTCGGGATGCTGCCGTTCGATGCGCGCCCACCCCGCAATCAGGTCGCCGCGCCCGCCGAGGACGGTGGTGCGATCGCCGTCGACCACGCCCAGATCCTGAAGCTGGCTGAGCCAGGGGTGGGGGGCGCGTGTGGGCGCATCGAACCGGCGAGCGTGGTCGGCGATGAAGGCAGCGGTGAGGCGACTGGCGCGAACGGTCCACTCTCGCTTGACGACGTGCACGAGATCGGTGGGCTGCCACCCGCCATCCAGTACGGACTCGGTGAGCTGGCGCAGCACCTGCGCAACGCGAGTGCTGGGGCGATCCAGCGGGTCGGCCTCGGTCTCGAGCCTGTGCAGCATCGACATCGCGCTGGCGAAGAGCGGCCTGCTGGCACTCGGGCCGAAGGCTGCTTGGCAGGTCGCGCCCAGTAGCTCATCGAGTGTGTGGTCGGCAGCGCCAGTGCCAGCCCTCGGACCGGCCGTGCGCTGTCGAGTGGCTTCTTGGCGCTGTTTCTGCGCCCTGCGTTGTTGGCTGTTGCGTCCCATCGGGGGAGTGTGGCAGAGGGGTGTGCGAGGGTTTCGTGCTGTCGTGCGGCTCAGCCGGTGTAGTACTGGTCGGCGACGGTCAGCGCGTCGTCGAGGATGGCGAGGCCTTCCTCGACCTGCTCGACGCTGGTGGTGCACGGCGGCGTGACCTGCAGCCGGTTGAAATGGATGAACGGCCACAGCCCCTTCGCCTTGCAGGCGGCGGCCAGTTCGACCATCGGCTGTGCGTCGACGCCGGCGGCGTTGTACGGCACGAGGGCCTCGCGAGTGGCGCGATCCTTCACCAATTCCAAAGCCCAGAACACGCCAAGCCCGCGAACCTCGCCGACACAGGGGTGGTTGGCCTGCAACTTCTCCAGGCCCGGGCCCAGGACGTCGGCGCCCAGCATGCGGGCATGCTCGATGATGCCCTCTTCCTTGAAGATGTTGATGCTGGCTACGGCGGAGGCGCAGGCCAGCGGGTGGCCCGAGTACGTCAGGCCGCCGGGGTACACCCTGTCGCGGAATGTGTCGGACACCTTGCGGCTGATGACCACGCCGCCGATGGGGACGTAGCCCGAGTTGACGCCCTTGGCGAAACACACGAGGTCGGGCTGGACGCCCCACTTCTGGAACGCGAACCATTCGCCGCAACGACCGAAACCGGCCATCACTTCGTCGCAAATCATCATGATGCCGTGGCGGTCGCAACGCTCGCGGATGCCGGCCAGGTAGCCGTCGGGCGGAACCAGGATGCCGTTGGTGCCCACCACGGTCTCGATGATGATGGCGGCCACGGTGTGACCCCCTTCCATCATGAGAACGTCGTCGAGGTGTTGCAGCGCACGGTGGCATTCCTCGGCCACGCTGGTGCTGTGGAAGGCGCTGCGATAGGCGTACGGCCCCCAGAACTTCACCGCACCGGGCATGCCGGGTTCGCTGGACCAGCGCCGTGGGTCGCCGGTGAGCGTGATGGCGCCGTTGGTGGCGCCGTGGTAGCTGCGGTAGTGGCTGAGCACCTTGTGGCGGCCGGTGTGCAGGCGAGCCATGCGGACGGCATTTTCGGTGGCCTCGGCGCCTCCGTTGGTGAAGAACACCATGTCGAGGTCGCAGTCCGCAATGTTGGTGGCGGCGACCTCGGTGATCAGCCGGGCTGCCTCACTGCGGGCGTCGTTGGCGTGGAACGGCGCCACCGTGCACATGGTGCCGGCGTACTCTTGGATGGCGGCGACCAGCTTGGGGTGCTGATGGCCGATGTTGACGTTGACCAATTGGCTGGAAAAGTCGAGGTAGCGGGTGCCGTCCTGTGTCCAGAACTCGCTGCCCGAAGCGCGCGTGACCACGGCGGGGTTGAGCGCAGCCTGCGCACTCCATGAGTGGAAGACGTGCTTGCGGTCGTTGGCGAAGGCGTCGGCGGGATGTGTGTCGAGCACGGTCATAGCGACCATGATAGTTGTCATACGCGGTGGCGTACAGAGTGGTCATTGTTCCCGCACAAAGTTCGTCAGTAGAGTCTGCGCTCGTGACAGTCGTGGTCGGAATCGATGTGGGTGGCACCAAGACCAATGCCACGGTGTTGTCGGAGACCGGCACGTTCTTGATCGACCACATGGTCGAGGTACCCAGCCGGGTCACGGATGGCCCGGCGGCCGCGATTGAGGCAATCGCGGCGGTGTTCTCGGCAGTGTTGCATGAGGCGTCCGCCGTGGGCCGCCCGGTGCTGGCGGTCGGCCTCGACACGCCCGGCCCGGCGACCGCGGATGGCGTGATTTCGCGCCGGGGCTCGACCAACTTTGCCCAGGAACAGTGGTGGGGGTTTGACGTGCGCGCAGCCGTCGAGGAGGCGCTGGGCCTGCCGGTGATCTACAACAACGATGGCAATGCGGCAGCGCTGTACGCGCATCAGCAGCACTACGGCCTCCTTTCGGCACAGCGGTCATCGGTGGCTGCGATCGTTGGCACTGGCCTTGGTGGCGGTGTGGTGGAACTGGGTGCCGTCGTTCGTGGCGCGTCGGGCATGGCGGGCGAGCTGGGGCACGTCCACATTCCGATGCACGGGCTGCTGGTGCAGGGCCAGCCGTTGCCGCACTGCAACTGCGGTTTCGATGGCGACCTGGAGAGCGTCGCGTCACTCAGCGGCATTCAGAACAACCTGCTGCCGTTCTGGCTAACGCAGTATCCGTTGCACCCGCTGGCCTGCCTCCCTGTGGCCGCGGCAGCCAAGGAAGTGCGTGGCTACGCGCAGCGCGGCGACGAGATGGCGTTGAAGATCTTCGAGCAGCAGGCGATGGCAATCGGGCGCATGTTCACGATTGCGGCCAACTTCACCGACCCCGACGGCTACTTCATCGGCGGGGGCGTCGTGGAGGCCGAGCCGCACTTCCGCGACTGGTTCCTCGATGCCGTCAAGCAGCACACGGCGTTGCGAATCGAGCAGCGCGATGTGGCCGAGTTCCTCGTGGTGTCGGATCTCGACATGGCCGGCGCCCGCGGCTCGGCCATGGCCGCCCTCAACGCCATTCGCCCGTAGATCGCCCCGGATGAATGGCCCTTGTCGGCGATCCTTGTTGGTCGTTTGGGGGAAATCTGAAAGAGGTGAACTGAAGGAGACAGAGAAGGAAACCCCGGAAGGTGCTCGCGGGGTCGGGCTGAAGGTCAACCCTTGCTGAAGGAGAGTTGCGTGCAGTGCGCTGCGGCCGTGCAGCGCTCGTCGAGCCCGCATCGTTGAGATTTGTTTTCCGATCTGTTGAACTCGCCATGCCCAGTAGTGGTGATGGAACTTCGCTCGATCTCCGGTCTCACGCTGCGCCGGGCGATGTTTGCCGTGCTCCTCGACGAAGGCAGGCCGCTCACCGTGAGCGAGGTGGTGGAGCGCCTCCAAGGCTCCGGGGTGACGCCGGCGGCGGTCACGAAGCCGCCCCACATGGTGATCGCGGACATGTTGGCGTATCAGGTGCGAGCTGGTCGGGTGCGGCGCACCGCCCGCGCCACGTACCAGGTGATTTCGTCGTCGATCAGTCGCTCTTCTCAACGGCGCTGCCGGCAATGGCGTGAGCGGCTGCTCGACCAGCTGCCGTTACTCACTGAGCTCGGCGATGGCGTCGGCTACCGCGAGGATTCGTTGCGCGTTGGCGACGTGCAGATTCTCGATCATGCGACCGTTGTAGGTCACCACGCCCTTGCCCTCGGTGATGGCTTCCTCGAAGGCTGCGATCAGGCCGCGAGCGTTCTCGACGTCCGCCTCTGAAGGTGCCCACACGTCGTTGCAGATATCGACCTGGCCGGGGTGAATCAGCGTCTTGCCGTCGAAACCCATCTCGAAGCCCTGCTCGCATTCCACGCGGAAGGCATCGAGATCCTTCACGTCGTTGAACACACCATCGAGGATCACCTTGTCGGCTTCGCGGGCGGCCAGCAGTGCCGTCGCCAGATGCGGCACCAGCGGGTGGCGGCCGGCAGCGCCCAACACGGAGCGAAGCTCGCGAGCGAGATCGTTGGTACCCATCACCAGCACCGACACGCGCCAGTGAGCGGCGATCGCGCGAACGTCGAGAATCGCCGTTGGCGTCTCGATCATCGCCCAGATTTTCATGTCGGCGCGGGCGCCGGCCGCGTCGAGCCGATCCGAGACCTGGTCGAGATACGCCACCGACGAAACCTTCGGAATCACGACGGCAGCGGCGTCCGACTGCGCGGCAGCCGCCAGGTCGTCCACACCCCATGGCGTATCGAGCCCGTTGCAACGAATCGTCAGCTCACGCGAGCCGTACTCAATGGAGGAAGCGGCAGCAACGGCGTTCGCCCGGGCTGCCTCTTTGGCGTCGGGCGCAACGGCATCCTCGAGATCAAAAATGATCGCGTCGGCGGCGATCGTCTTTGCCTTCTCGAGCGCCCGCTCGTTCGCGGCCGGCATGTACAGCACCGAACGGCGGGGACGCAGCGATGCACTCATGACGTGAACCCGTACGAGGCAGCGAGCTGCGGGTCGCGGGCGGACAACTCGTGGGCCAACTGCACCACCACCTTGCACTGCTTCACGGACGCATCGTCCTCCATCTTGCCGTCGAGCATGATGGCGCCAGTGCCGTCACCCATCGCGTCGATGACGCGCTGCGCTTGCAGTACGTCGGCCGGGCGCGGGCTGAACACACGCTTGGCGATCTCGATCTGCACGGGGTGCAGGCTCCAGGCGCCTACGCAGCCGAGCAGGTAGGCGTTGCGGAACTGGTCTTCACAGCCAACCGTGTCCTTGATGTCGCCGAAGGGGCCGTAGAAGGGCAGCAGGCCGTACATCGCACAGGCATCCACCATGCGGGAGATCGTGTAATGCCAGAGGTCCTGCTGATAGGTGGTGCGGGTGGCGGCGTACTCGGGGCCGTCGGTACCCATCGGCGGGTCGGCCCGCACCACGTAGTCGGGGTGTCCGCCACCAACGCGAGTGGTCTTCATTCGTCGGTTGGCGGCAAGGTCGGCGGGCCCGAGGCACAGCCCCTGCATGCGAGGCGAGGCACCGCAGATGGCTTCAACGTTGGCAACACCGCGAGCGGTCTCGAGAATTGCGTGAATCAGCAGCGGCTTCTTCAAACCGGCGCGCGCCTCAAGCTGGGCAAGCAACCGGTCGACGTAATGGATGTCCTCGGGCCCCTCCACCTTGGGCACCATGATCACGTCGAGCTTGTCGCCAATCTCGCCGACGAGCGTGGTCAGGTCGTCGAGCGCCCAGGGGGAATCAAGGCTATTGATCCGCGTCCAGAACTGGGTGCTGCCGAAGTCGACGGTCTTGCCGACGTTGACCAGGCCCGCACGGGCGGCTTCCTTGTCGGACATCGGAATGGCGTCTTCCAGGTTGCCCAGCAGGATGTCGACCGTCGGCACGATCTCGGGAAGCTTCGCCACCACCTTCTCGTTCTGCGGTGGGAAGAAGTGGACGACACGGCTGGGCCGGAAGGGAATCTCGCGCACGGGCTCGGGGGCACCGGCGGCGAGCGGCTTGAAGAAGTCACGAGGGCTACGCACACCGGAAGGTTATGTTCACACGGTGCCTGTAGGGAACTTTGATGCAATCCTGTTCGACGCCGGCGGCATTTTTCTGCTGCCCGATCCCACCGTGCTCGGCCCGCTGCTGGCGTATCACGGCGGCGATCCAGCGCTCACCGCCCATCGACGTGCGCACTACGCCGGCATGGCAGCCAAGAGTGCGGCCGGCGCCACAGAGCGCTTCTGGCACGACTACAACGTCGCCTACGTGCGGTCTGTTGGAGTCGACGAACACGAGGTCGAGCTGGCTGCAACGGTGTTGGAGCACACCCGCAACGCGCACACGTGGCGGTGGCCGATCCCCGAAAGCATCGCGGCGATTCAAGCACTGCATGCACTGGGTATGCCGATGGGCGTCGTCAGCAACGCCAGTGGACAGATCGCGCAAGTGCTCGCCCGCAGTGGCGTCTGCCAGGAGGGCGACGGGCCGTACACGCCGATGCGAACGATCATCGACAGTCACGTGGTCGGCGTTGCCAAGCCGGACCCGCACATCTTCGATTTCGCGCTACCGCATTTTGAGGGCATCGAGCGAGATCGCATCGCGTACGTGGGCGACTCGGTGACGATGGACGTCGGCGGTGCTCGTGCGGCGGGCCTGCATCCGATCTTGCTCGACCCCCACGACGATCATCCAGGTGCCGACTTCCAACGGCTGACGTCGCTGATGGAACTCGTCGAGTGAGCGTCGATCCGGTGAGCCCGCGCTGGACCCACTGGCGCGAAACCGTCGACCTCGAGGAGTACCACGCCCGCTTCCAACGCATGGAGGCAGCCGGCAAGGCCAGCCACGGCGAAGCCGATCTCATCGAGGGCTACCACCCGACCTGCGTACTCGATGCCGGCTGTGGAATGGGCCGCGTGGCCATCGAGCTGCACCACCGCGGAATCGAGGTCGTCGGCATCGACCTCGACGACGATCTGCTGGCGTATGCGCGCACCGACATGCCAGACATCGAGTGGCGCCACGCTGACCTCGCCACGAGCAAGCTCGGTCGCACCTTCGAGATCGTGGCGATGCCCGGCAACGTGATGATCTTCTGCCGCACCGAAGACCGCGGCCCGATCGTGGCCAACCTGGCGAGCCATCTGAGCCCCGGCGGACTGCTGATTGCAGGCTTCTCGCTCGACCGCGGCGCGGGAGCGCCGACGCTGGACGAGTACGACGAATACTGCACGAAGGCGGGATTAGCCCTGGTAGAGCGATATGCAACCTGGGAATGCCACCCCTACACCGGTGGCAACTACGCAGTCTCGGTGCATGTCCAGAGTCGGTAGACGATTTGCATACCAGTGTGCTATGCATGCTGCATGCCCACGCAACTTGCAATCCGACTCCCAGACGAGACACTGGCGGGCCTCGACTGGTTGGTGGTCCGATGTCACTACTCCAACCGCACCGAAGCCATGCGTTCGGCCATCGAGGCTGCAATCAAGATCGAGCGCTCACGCCAGATCGACGAGCAGTACATCGAGGCATACACGCGCATGCCCCAGACCGACGAGGAGTTGGCCCACCTCGGGCAGCAACGCTTTGCCCATCTCGACGATGAGGACTGGTCGGAGTGGCTGTGATCGCCCAGGGTGAGATCTGGCTCGGCGAACTCCCTCACGAGAAGCCGCGGCCGTTCCTCGTCCTCACTCGCCAGCAAGCGATTCGTGGCCTTCGCACCGTGGTGGTCGCTCCGGTCACGACCACGCAACGCGGCATCATCAGCGAACTGCCGCTCGGCCGCGTCGATGGCCTTCGTCGAGAGTGTGTCGCCACCTTCGACAATCTCGCAGCACTGCCAAAGTCGGCCTTCACGAAACAGTTGGGGACGCTCGCGCCAGGGAGGTGGCCCGAGGTCTGCGCTGCGCTGCGCACCGCCATCGACTGCTGAACTTCAGCCCTCGCGGCTCTGCGTCGTCGCAACATCTGGTGTTCATGATCGGGATGGTGCTGGCTTGGAACGCGCGGCCGCCGGAACTCAGGGTGTAGACCACTGAGATGGGCTTTGACGTGGAAGTGGTGGTGACGCTCAAGGCGCCGCCGACGGATGTGCTGATGAAGGAACTCGATCATCATTTCGAGGTGGCCGCGCACCAGAAGGGCACCATGACAGTTGAGCTGATCGAGCACGTCGCAGTCGCCAACGAGGCCGACGCGATTGCATTCGTGCGCAGCCTGGTGTTGGAGGCGGTGCCGTCGTCTGCCGTGATCACCAGCATTCTTGCCGTTGCTGGCTAGCCGTTGCGGAGGCTGCCTACACCTTGGCGTTGTCGACCAACCGGCGAGCGATGACCTTCAGGCACAGTGTCTCGTCGGCGCCTTCGAAGATGCTGAGCACGCGTGCATCGACGAATAGCCGCGACACGGTGAACTCCTCGGCGTAGCCCATGCCACCGTGGATCTGCAGCGCTTCGCGGGTGACCCATTCGGCCGCCTTGCACACGTAGGCCTTGACCATCGCCGCCTCCATGGCGCCCTGGCCTTCGCCCTTGGCCATCATGTTGGCCACGCTGTAGGAGAACTGGCGGCCAGCTTGAATGAGCATGGCCATGCGGCCCAGCTTCACTTGCGTGAGCTGATAGTCGACGATCGACGAGCCGAACACGGTGCGGTTCTGCGCGTAGTCGAGCGCGGCTTCGTATGCAGCCTGCATGACGCCAACGGCGCGCGCCGCGGTCTGCAGCCGGCCATTCTCGAAGCCGGCCATTTGCATGAAGAAGCCTTTGTCGAGGCCTTCGTCCTCACCGATCAGGTTGGCCGCTGGCACCCACCAGTCCTCGAGAGCAATCTCGTAGCTGTGCATGCCGCGGTAGCCGATGGTGTCGATGGCGCGACCTTCCATCTTGCCAATAGACCCCCCGGGCAGCGCGTCCTGAGTGAACTGAAAGCCGTGCCCCTCGCCGCGGGGCTTGGGCACGATGAACAGGCTCAACCCGCGGTAGGACTTCTTCGGGTCCGGGTCGGTGCGGGCCAATAGTGCCAGCACATCGGCGCGGGCACCGAACGTGCACCACGTCTTCACGCCGTTGATCACATAACCGGGCACCCCGTCGGCGCCCTGCGCGGGACGAGCGGTGACCTTGATGCCGGCGACATCGCTGCCGTAGTCAGGCTCGGTGACCGCGACCGCGGGCATCACTTCGGCGACAGCCAGCTTCGGCAACCACTCCTGCTTCTGCGTCTCGGTGCCGCCCTTGACAAGGGCGCGAGTGAGGATCTCGGGTCGGGTGATGAGCGAGCCGCCGATGCCCAGCGAAACCCGGCTGAGTTCCTCGGTGGCCACGACCATGCCCATGTACTCGCCGCCGCCGCCCTCGCTGAAGCCGCCGTATTCGGCGGGCACACTGAGCCCGAAGGCCCCCATTTCCGCGAGGCCGGTGATGATCTCCTCGGGCACGTCTGTGTTGTGGCGGTGTACGTGCTCGGCGTGCGGCTTGATGACCTTCTCGGCGAAGCTGCGGAAGGCGTCGGCCACCATCTCCATCTCGCCGCCGAGGTGCCGCGGCCCCGGCTGCTGAGCGAGCGAGGCGACGAATTCGGGAGTGCGGAACTTTTCGAGAAACGGATGTGCGTTGCGCATCGGCGCGATCTCAAGGCCCCACATCGCCTCGCGACCGGCGATGCGGGTAATCAGGTCGTGCACCATGTCGGCGGTGAAGGCGCACGTGATGGCGGCCTCTTGCGCACCTTTCGCGCCGTAATCCAGCAGCGCCCGTGCGGTCTCTACCTGGGCAGCTGCGTGGGCGAGGTCGTAGGCCAGGACCTGGTGAACGTCAGGGCCGCCGTTGGCAGCCAGGTGGCGAACGCCCTTCCCCACGACGCCGCTGGCGATCTCGATGACATCAGCGGCAGTGGCAAGGTCGGGCGCGGCAAGATCGGTGCTCATCTACCAGAGTTTACCGAACGGTAGGTGCGCGAGACCTCACGGTGATCTTGCGAATAGTGCGCTGCCGAAGGGTGAACGGTCGGAACCGGCCGCCAGAACGCGCGCCGCTGTGTGTCAGGCTGGCGAAATGTCCGATGACACCACGACTCGCACGACATCGCACACGGCGACCCGACTCTGTGTCTATTGCGGCTCGAACACTGGCACGTCGCCGGCGTTTGCGGTAGCGGCGGCGCGTTTGGGCACGGCGATGGCGAACCGTGGCATTGGGCTGGTGTTCGGTGGCGGCAGGGTTGGCCTGATGGGCGTCACGGCCGACGCAGCGATGCAGGCCGGGGGTGAGGTCATCGGTGTCATCACCGAGCGCCTGGTGGGCGCCGAGGTCGCGCACCGCGAGCTCACCCGCCTAGAAGTGGTGCCGACGATGCACGACCGCAAGGCGCGGCTGAGCGAGCTGGCAGACGGCTTTGTCGTGATGCCCGGCGGCTTCGGCACGGTCGACGAGTTTGCCGAAATTCTCACCTGGAACCAGCTGGGTATTGTCGCCAAGCCGGTGGTGCTCCTCGACGTGGACGGCTTCTGGGAGCCGATGCTGGCATGGATGGACAAGGCGGTGGAGTTCGGCTTTGTGCGCCCCGCTCACCGCATGCTCGCCCAGCGGGCGCTGTCGGTGGACGAGGCAATCGCGATGGCGACCGCACCCGTTCCTGATACCCCCCACAAATGGCTTGATCGCGACGCAACTCCCGCCAAGGGCGTTGGCAGCGCTGTACTGATCTAGGTGGCTTCGCTCTCGGGTTCGAAGCGGTAGCCGATGCCCGGCTCCGTGACGAAGTAGCGGGGGCGTGCCGGCGTGGGTTCCAGCTTCTTGCGAATAGCCGCCAGGTGGACCCGTAGATAGTTGGTCTCGTGCTCGTACTGAGGCCCCCACACCTCGTGCAGCAGATGGCGCTGGGTGACCAGCCGGCCGGGGTGGCGAACGAGTACTTCCACGATCGACCATTCGGTCGGCGTCAGGTGGCGTGTGTCGCTGCCGACCGTCGCAGTTTTCTGAGTGATGTCGAGCTGAAACGAGCTCGTGTGGACGATCGGTTCCTCCGGGATTGGCTGGTGCCTACGCAGCGCGGCCCGCAGCCGTGCAAGCACCTCGTTCATGCCGAACGGCTTGGTGACGTAGTCGTCGGCCCCCGCGTCGAGGGCACGGACTTTGTCCTCCTCCGCATCGCGGACGGACAGCATGATGATCGGCACAGTGGTCCAGCCGCGAAGACCTTCTACCACTTCGATGCCGTCGATGCCGGGTAGGCCAATGTCGAGCAGCACGAGATCGGGGTGGTTGCCAGCAGCGAGCATCAGCGCCTCCTCGCCGGTGGCCGCCACATCGACCTCGTAGCCGCGGGCGCGCAGGTTGACGCCGAGTGCCTTGCGGATCTGTGGCTCGTCGTCGACGACCAGAATGCGGGTCATGTCGCTCCCTTCGGTGCGATCGGCAACGAGATGGTGAACGTACAGCCGCCGCCTGGTGTGTCGTCGACTCGCAACCGGCCGCCGGTCACTTCCACAAATCCCTTGGCAATGGCGAGCCCGAGACCGGCGCCGGCGTCGGTGGACCGGTCACCAAGTCGCTGGAACGGTTGAAACACTCGCTCGCGAGCATCTGGTGCAATCCCAGGCCCGCGGTCGATGACGCGCACATCGACGCGGTCCAGCACGGTGGCCGCCTCGATGCGCACCTCGCGGTCAGCAGGCGACCACGCCAGCGCGTTGGAGACGAGGTTGGCAATCGCCCGTTCGAGCAGCGCCGCGTCGGTGAGCACGAGCGGAAGCTCGGCGCTGACGTCGACGTAGACGCGCTCGGCTGGCACGGCGAGCACATCGAGCGCAGCCGCGACGACTTCCTCGGTTGCCGTCGGCGCGACTGATGCATGAGTGGCACCAGCCTGCAGCCGGCTCATATCCAACAGGTTGCCGACAACTCGATCGAGGCGATCCGAGGACTCGTCGATGGTCCTGAGCAGGCTGATGCGGTCGTCGGCGCTGAACCCGACGTCGCCTTCCAGCAATCCGGTGACCGACGCCTTGATGGACGCCAACGGTGTTCGAAGGTCGTGCGACACAGCCTGGAGGAGGGCGGTCCGCAGGAGGTTCGCCTCCGAGAGCGACTCCACGGTCGCGGCCTCTCCACGGAGGCGCTTCGCTTCCATTGCGAGTGAGAGTTGGTCGCCAAATGCGCGCAGCACGGCGAGATCGTCGTTGTTGATCTGCCCGCCGCGCAGCACCAACTGTGTATCGCCGCTGTCATTCAGCGACACCGCGGTGCCGCTTTGCGGGTTCGTCGGGGGGTTCAGCCCCGCCGATGCGGCGATGGACCATGAGGCGTCCGACCGTTGCAGTACCGCGACCGCCTCCAGCCCGAACAGCGTCCGCAGCTGGTCGACCAGGTCGGGCATCGGGTCGACAGCAGCGATGATCGAACCCGTCGAACGAGCGAGGGCTGTGGCGTCGGCTCGAGCGCGTAGGGCTTCTCGTGAACGGCTGGCGGCGCGGTCGACCAGCACGCTCACGCCGATTGCGACAGCGATGAACACCACGAGCGCGATGAAGTTGTCGCGGTCGCCGATGGTGAACGTGTGAGTTGGCTCGGTCAGGTAGTAGTTCGAGAGGAGCGACGCTCCAACCGAGGCGATCACACCCGTTCGCAGGCCACCGACGGCCGCAATCACCATCACCAGAGCGAGCTGGAGCAACAGGTTCGTACTGAGGTTGACGTGCGGATTGAGTGCCACGAGCACGGTGGTCAACAGCGGTACCCCGACGAGGCACAGCACCCAGGCAACGAGTTCGCGCCGGCGGGGAATGGCACTGCGACGGCCTGAGTGTGCCGGCCGCGCGACGGCGACGTCAGGGGGGGACTCGGTGGCGATGATGTGCACGTCGACGGTGGCGAGTGAACGTTGGAGTTGGCTGGCAACCGAGCCGCGTGTGAATTCGCTGAGCCGTGAGCGGTGCGTGGCACCGATGACGACCTGTGTCGCTTGCTCGGCCTGAGCGAATGCTGCGAGTGATGCAGCGACTTCGTGTCCGACCACCTCGCGGTAGGTGCCGCCCAGCTCGACCAGCAGTGACCGCTGGCTCTCCAGACCCTCGCCGCTGGTGGAGGACAACCCGTCGGGGTTGGCGACATGCACGCCAACCAGGTCCCCGCGCAATCGACCGGCGATGCGGGCAGCTCTGCGGATCAGTCGCTCGCCGCCTGGGGCGCCGGTGAGTGCGACGACGATGCGTTCGCGCGTCTCCCACGTAGTCGTGATGTCATGGTCGGCGAGGTAGTCCTGAAGGCTGTCCTCCACGCGATCGGCGACCCACAGCAGGGCTAGCTCGCGGAGCGCCGCGAGGTTGCCGGGCCGAAAGTAGTTGGCGAGTGCCGCGTCGACCTTCTCCGGCGGGTACACGTTGCCGTGCGCCAATCGTCGGCGCAGCGCCTCTGGGGACATGTCGACGAGTTCGATCTGGTCGGCCGACCGAACGAACGCGTCAGGGGCGGTCTCGCGCTGGATGACGCCGGTGATGCGCAACACCACATCGTTGAGCGATTCGAGGTGCTGGATGTTGACGGTTGAGACGACGTCGATGCCAGCGGCAAGCAGCTCTTCCACGTCCTGCCAACGCTTTGCGTTGCGCATGCCCGGGGTGTTGGTGTGGGCCAGTTCGTCGACGAGCGCCATCGCCGGTCGGCGAGCGAGCAGCGCATCAAGATCCATCTCGGGAAACGTCAAGTCGCGATACGAGACCTGCACTCGCGGCACCACCTCCAGGTCGCGAGTCTGCTGCGTCGTCTGGGAGCGGCCGTGGGTCTCCACGTAGCCGATCACTACGTCGCCGCCACGTTCGGCGCGACGGCAACCTTCGCTGAGCATGGCGTAGGTCTTGCCAACGCCGGGCGCCGCTCCGAGGTAAATGCGCAGGGTGCCGCGGGCCATGCACACAGTCTGGCCCGGCGCTGGTCTCCTCGCTTGCCGACGAGATGCCCGAGGGTCGCTACGGCTACCGTCGGCACATGACGCAGATTGATCTTGGCGAGGTCGAAACCACCGCCGATGCACTGTTCGCCGCCGACGCAGCACACGGGCTGTCGCTGGCCCTGGTGGTGATGCAGGGCGGCCAGGTGGTGTTCGAGCGCTATGGCCAGCAACCTGACACGCTGTTCGGTCCGGGAGGCCCGGTGACGGCGGACACAACGCTGGTGTCGTGGAGCATGGCCAAGAGCATCACGCACGCGGCCGTCGGTATTCTGGTGGGCGAGGGCCTCCTACAACTTGATGGTCCGGCGCCGGTACCCGAGTGGAAGGGCACCGCCAAGGAGACCATCACGTTGCAGCAGCTGCTCAACATGCGCTCCGGGCTTGAGTTTGTGGAGGACTATGTCGACGACTCGGTGAGTCACTGTTTGGAGATGTTGTACGGGGCCGGCAAGGACGACATCGCGGGGTACGCCGCGAGCCAACAGCTGCTGCACGAACCCGGCTCGTTCTGGAACTACTCCAGCGGTACCACCAACATCATCAGCCGCATCGTCGGCGACGTTGTGAATGCAGGAAGGAGCGACCGCCGCGAGTCGATGGAGTCCTTCCTGCAGGGCCGATTGTTCGGGCCTGCCGGAATGCAGTCCGCCATCGCGAAGTTCGATACGGCCGGCACGTTCGTCGGCTCCAGTTATGTGTACGCCACCGCGCGTGACTTCGGCCGCTTCGGCGATCTCTATCGCAACGACGGCGTCGCCAACGACGGTACGCGTGTGTTGCCGGCTGGTTGGGCGGCACACGCCGCCACGTTCACCACCCACGACCTGGATACAGGGTTTGACTACGGAGCACAGTGGTGGATGTGGCCAGACATTGCCGGCAGCCTCGCCTGTCACGGGTACGAGGGCCAGTACACCGTCGTGTTGCCAGATCGCGAGCTGGTGGTGGTGCATCTGGGCAAGTGCCCAGCTGCCCAACGATCGATCGTCAACGATCACCTGCGCGACGTCTTCCACGCCGCCCGGTAGGTGAAGGAAACGCCCGCCGACCTTTCAAATCGGCTAGCAATGGGGAGTGGCGATGGACTCTGTGGGCCCCCTCACCGGCGAGCTGCCCCGTGTCTCTCTCGATGACACGGGCGGCCCGCCGCGCCCGCGTCGCTTCCGGCCGTTGCGTCTCAGCCTCAAAGTTCTCGCGTTCGCGTTGATCATCAACTACATCCTGTTGCCGTTGCTCCCCGACTTCCGCAAGGCGCTGGAGGAGCTCCGCTCGGTGAGCCCGCTGCTGCTGTCGGTCGGCCTTTTGCTGCAGCTGATGGCATTGCTGTGTTACTCGCTGCTGACCAAGGCAGCGCTCGGGGAGGCCGGACATCAGATCACTCGCCTGCGGCTCTTTCGCATCCAGATGAGCACAAAGGCATTATCGAATATCGTTCCCGGCGGCAGCGCTGCCGGGCCTGCGTTGGGCTACCGGTTGATGACCCTGTCTGGCGTTGACGGGCCGAGCGCAGGTTTTGCACTGGCCACATCCGGCCTCGTGTCGGCCGTCGTTCTCAACCTGTTGCTGTGGTTCGGGCTCATCGTGTCGATACCGATTCGCGGTGTCAACAAGGGTTACGGCGTTGCTGCCCTTGCCGGGATCATCGTCATGCTCATTGCCGCGCTGCTGGTGCTCGGGCTCATGGATGGGCAGGGTCGCGCAGAAAAAGCGCTGCGCTGGATCGCCCGCAAGGTGCAGCTCAACGAGGATCGGGCGGGAGCGGCCGTCCGACAGGTGGCACTGCGTCTCGACGACCTTGCCACCGACCGGCACTTGCTGGTGCGGGTGGCCGCGTGGGCGCTGGCCAACTGGCTCTTCGACGCCGCCTCACTGTGGGTGTTTCTGCGCGCGTTCGGCGTCTCCCTGGACCCCGATGCACTCATCATTGCGTTTGGTGTCGTCAATGTTTTGCAGGTGATCCCCATCACGCCAGGTGGGTTGGGCATTGTGGAGGGCGCCTACGCGCTGCAGTTGGCCGCCTTCGGTGTGCCCAAGACGGTTGCCACACTGGGTGTCGCCAGCTATCGCATCGGTCAGTACTGGTTGCCCACCCTTGTGGGCGGACTGTTGTACGCCTCGCTTCGTTTCGGCCCGTTTCGCATCGAGCGACGCGACAAGTTGGTGCGGCTGCGCGAACTTGCGAAGGAAACTGACACCAACCGCGAAAGCGCGCTCGACTTTGCCGCGCGCTTCGGCAGGCAACGCGGGGTGCTCAACGAGGGTGCCGCCAATCAGCCGACGGTTCGTTACCCAGCCGAACGTGAGGGCAACGACGACCGCTGACTATCGTTCGTACTTGTGACCACCTATGAACGCCCCTTCGGTCGGTACCTCGAGGACTTCGTTGTCGGCGACGTGTACCGACATTGGCCCGGCAAGACCATCACCGAGTACGACGATCATCTGTTTTGCATGATCACCATGAATCACCATCCGCTGCACACCAACGACTGGTTCGCGGAGCAAAGTGTGCAGGGCCGCAACGTCGTGGTGGGTAATCTTGTCTACTCGCTGGTCCTTGGCATGAGTGTGCCCGATGTCAGCGGCGCTGCGATTGCGAACCTGGAAGTGGAGACCCTGCAGCACAAGTTCCCCACGTTCCACGGCGACACCATCCATGCCGAGACACGCGTGCTCGATGTGCAGGAGTCGAAGTCGAAGCCTGATCGCGGCATCGTGACTGTCGAGTCCAAGGGCTTCAACCAACACGGCAAGGAAGTCTGTTACTTCCGTCGTCGCGTGATGGTGTGGAAGACCGAGTTCGCACCGGGCAGGCCGCGTCCGTACGACGGCTCCACCGCCTGGGAGTGACCAACCCCAGGCTGTTCGTACACGCTGTCGGGCTGTGGTCAGCGACGGTGAGTCCGTGTTCTTGACACACGGCGTTGAGGAGGTGCTGGGGTGGGGGTTGTCACGCTTGCGTGACTTGCCGTGGCGGCGCACCCGCGACCCGTGGGCCATCCTGGTCAGCGAGGTGATGCTGCAGCAAACGCAGGTGCCGCGCGTGATTCCGAAGTGGCTGGCGTTCATGGATGCCTACCCGACCCCGGCAGATTGTGCGGCGGCTGCGCTGGGCGATGTGTTGCGCGTGTGGCAGGGCTTGGGTTACCCGCGGAGGGCGCGCAATCTGCAATTGGCCGCAATGGAGGTGACTCGGCTCGGCGGGTTTCCAACGACTCT
This sequence comes from Ilumatobacteraceae bacterium, assembly GCA_043740085.1. Classification (GTDB taxonomy): domain Bacteria; phylum Actinomycetota; class Acidimicrobiia; order Acidimicrobiales; family Ilumatobacteraceae; genus UBA668. Next base: position 618 of record JAYUCY010000129.1, on the reverse strand, counting down.
TGAGCAGCTCTTGGCCTTGCCGGGTGTCGGGCAATACACCGCCCGAGCTGTGCTGGCGTTCGCCTTCGAAAGCGACGTGGCCGTCGTCGATACCAATATTGCGCGGGTGTTCGCTCGAGTGGGCGGCAGCGCGCTGACTGCCAAGCAGGTGCAGTCGGCGGCGGACCAGGCACAGCCGCCAGGCATGAGCTGGGAGTGGAATCAGTGCCTGATGGAACTGGGTGCTGTGCTCTGTCGCCCGACCCCGAACTGTTCGCAGTGTCCACTGGTCGCAATGTGTGCGTGGCACGGTGTGGGGCCTGACCCGTCCGTCGGCTCGGCCGGTGTCAGCCGCCCGCAGTCCCGGTTCGAGGGAAGCGAGCGTCAGGCGCGCGGGCGTCTGCTCAAAGCGCTCACATCCGGCCCGGTCTCGGCCTCGGCGGCCAGCGCCGTGATGTTGCACCCGGCCGCTGACCGCTTGCTGAGAGCACTGTGCGACGAAGGCCTCGTGCAACGCGACGGGGAATGTGTGCGACTTCCCTAGTGGTGTGTCGCCGAGATGATCGCGTCGGAGAGCACCGAGTCCGCTGAACCCTGGTGCGAGTGCCACGTGCCCGTGCGAGTGGGTACTCGCACCCC
>JAYUCY010000128.1:0-2865 GCA_043740085.1 Ilumatobacteraceae bacterium | reverse complement strand
GACGCCGGCATGCTGTTCGAACCGGGCAACCATCACGAGCTGGCCGACCGCATCGCCGACGTGTTGGCCGACCCGACAGCGGCCGACCGAATGAGGGTCAATGCTGCAGCGCTGCTGCGCAAGACGTACACCTGGGACGCGATTGCGGTCGAGACGGTGCAGGTGTACCGAACGGCGTGCCGTTTGCCGTCGGGTCGTCACGGTGTCGCACATGTCTCAGAGTCCGGTGAGTCGCTCCTCAACTAGTCTCTACCGAATGCGTGCAGTCAAAGAGTTCAATGTCGTCCCCGCCATTCCATCGGCACTGGAGGCACTCTCGCAGGTGGCCTTCAATCTGCACTGGACATGGGACGGCGAGACGCAGGCACTCTTCAAACGGCTCGACCCCGCGTTGTGGAAGTCCACTGGCCGCGACCCGCTGCGCCTGCTCGCAGCCATCAGCGCCACTCGCTGGGAAGCGCTCGCCGCCGACCCCGAGGTCGTCGCCGCCACCGACGCTGCCGCCGCTCGTCTGCGCGACGCCGTCGAGGCGCCGCGCTGGTTCCAGAGCCGCACCGAATCGCCGCTGGGCCTCGTGGCCTACTTCTCCCCCGAGTTCGGCATCTCCGAGACGTTGCCGCAGTACTCCGGTGGCCTCGGCATTCTGGCTGGCGACCATTTGAAGGCTGCCTCCGACCTGGGCTTGCCGCTGGTCGCCATTGGTCTGTTGTATGCGGAGGGCTACTTCCGCCAAAGCCTCAACGCCGACGGTGTGCAGGAAGAGCGCTACCCACCGCTGGACCCGCTGGGCCTTGCGCTGCACTCCACCGACGTGCAGGTGTCACTGCAGATCGGTGAGGAAGACGTGAAGATCAACGTGTGGCGCGTTGAGGTCGGCCGCGTGCAGCTCTATCTGCTGGACACCAATGTGGAGGGCAACAGCCACGAGGCCGCAGCCGTCACCAACCGCCTCTACGGCGGCGACACCGAGCATCGCCTGCGCCAGGAGATGGTGCTGGGCATCGGTGGCGTGCGCGCCCTGCGTGCACTCGGTCTGCAGCCGCAGGTCTTCCACACCAATGAGGGCCACGCCGGCTTCCTGTCACTCGAGCGCATTCGCGAGCTGGTGGCTACCGGTTTCACATTCCGCGAAGCCGTCGAGGCCGTTCGCGCCGGCGGCGTGTTCACCACGCATACTCCGGTGCCGGCCGGTATCGACCGCTTCTCGCCCGAGCTGATGACGAAGTACTTCGCCGGCTTCGCGGAGTCATACGGCGTCACATTCGACGAACTGATGGCAATCGGCAGTCGTCCGGACGAAGAGGACGGCAAGTTCAACATGGCCGTGATGGGCCTGCGTATGGCCGGCCGCGCCAACGGCGTCGCACAACTGCATGGCGAAGTCAGCCGCGAGATGTTCGCCGGACTGTGGCCCGACGTGCCGCACCAGGAAGTGCCGATCGGTGCCATCACCAACGGCGTACACGCCCCCACGTGGGTGGGCAACCACATCGCTCCTCTGTTTGCCAAGAGCGTCGGCCCCGTGTGGGACGGTGCCGACGCAGCCTCGTGGGCCGGCGTCAACCATCTCGACCCTGGCGAAGTGTGGACAGCACGCGCCAAGGGCCGCGCCGAGCTGGTCACGTTCGTGCGTTCGCGGCTGGGCGATGCCCTGCTGGACCCGAAGGCGCTCACCATCGGCTTCGCCCGTCGCTTCGCCACCTACAAGCGGGCCACGCTGTTGCTGTCGCAGCCCGATCGTCTGCGCAAGCTGCTGCTCGACGCCGATCGTCCCGTGCAGTTCGTGTTCGCCGGTAAGGCACATCCTGCCGACCAACCCGGTAAGGACATGATCCGCGACATCGAACTGTTTGCTCGCCAGCTCGACGTTGGCCATCGCTTCGTGTTCGTACCCGACTACGACATGGCGGTCGCCCGCATCATGTACCACGGCTGTGATGTATGGCTGAACAACCCCCGCCGCCCGCTCGAAGCCTGTGGCACCAGCGGCATGAAGGCTGCCCTCAACGGGGCGCTCAACTGCAGCATCCTCGATGGATGGTGGGATGAATGCTTCGACGGCGAGAACGGTTGGGCCATCAACTCCGCCGACGACGACCCCGACACCGGCCGCCGCGACCAGCGCGAAGCCACCAGCCTGTTCGGGCTGCTCGAGCGGGAAGTGATGCCGCTGTTCTACGACCGTGGCGACGACGCTCTGCCCCACGGCTGGATCCAGAAGATGGAGCACAACTGGAAGACCCTCGGGCCGTTTGTCACCGCGGCCCGCATGGTGCGCGACTACACCACCGAGCTGTACGAGCCGGCCGCCGAAGGGTCGCGTCTGGCGAATGCCGACGCCGGTGCGCCGGCCAAGCAGTTGGCCGAGTGGAAGCAGCGCGTTCGTGCCGCATGGCCGTCCGTGAAAGTAGTCGATGTGGAATCCGACACTGCCCCCGCCAACGAGGGTGACCAACGTCAGGTGCGCGCGCACGTCGATATCGACGGTCTCGACGTCAGCGACATGGCCGTCCAGGTGCTGCACGGCGCCGTCGATTCGGAGGGCGAGTTCGTCGGTACTCCAGCGGTCGTCCACCTCGACTTCGTCGGCGATGGTGTGTTCGAAGCCACCTACTCGGTCGGCGAGGCGGGCCCCTACGGCCTCACCGTCCGCGCCGTACCTTCCCACCCCCATCTCATCTCACCGGTAGAACTCGGCCTCGTCGCCTGGGCCAGCTGAGGCGCTGCCCGCGGATCTGGGTGTCGTCAGTCCCGGATTCCGGAACGCAGGACACCCGGCAACCGCTGAGGCGTCGTTGACGGCCTCGTTGACGGCCTCGTTGACGGCCGAGTTAGCGGCCGGTGAAACTCGCGTTGCCGGGGCCG
>JAYUCY010000127.1:0-15703 GCA_043740085.1 Ilumatobacteraceae bacterium | reverse complement strand
ACGAAGGATGAACACGCGGAAATTCTCCAACGACGACCTGGATGAAGCATCCCGTCGTTACCGAGTTGGGGAATCACTCGCCACAGTAGGCATCGCCTCCAACGTCGATGCCGCCACCGTGCGCCGCGAGCTGCACCGAGCCGGCGTAACGATCCGTCCTCGGCGAGGGTGGAACTGACCACAACACCACGAAACGACGAGTCCACGGGTCGGACCATCGCACACCACTCCCCCGCGCTCATGAATACGTATCTGTAGAACCGTTCACCAAATGGAGCGCTCCGCGTGCGAGCGCGGACGCGCTGGTAGCGGTGCAGCCACGGACCGCGAATATAAGCTTCGCGTTCTGCGCCACCTACCGGCACTTATCTCAAGGGGGGTTTGGGGTGTCATCGATGTAGCCGGCGAGGCATTTGAACTGCGTTGCGGACGCGGCATTGAAACGCGCGATGTCTCCTGGCCCGCCGGACGCCAGCAGAGTCCGATCTCTCAGAGCTGGTCACCGATGTCTGGCACGGTGGCGCACACTCGGCGCGACATGAGCATGATCAGGCTTGCTGTGGGCGGACGTTGACGGCTGTCCGGGTGGGGTGGTCGCGCCGCGCGGATGGCGTCGGCGTGAACAGCGATCGGGTTGTGCCGGCACGGAAGCACCGAGCGCTCTGGACAGCCGGCTCAACGTGAGACAGTTGTGGCCTCGATCAGCGACGCTGGCGAGGCGGTCTCGATGATCCGCCTGATTGCAAACCCGGACTCGGTGAAGAGCGTCTCGAACTCGGCCGCCGTGCGTTCCTTCGCGCCACCGAACATCGCCATCATCTGCATGTCCATCAGATACCCGATGACGTCGCCCTTCGCCGGATCAGGTTCGAGGATCTGCTCCCCGACGAGCAGCACCGCGTGGGGTTCCATCGCCGCCCGGCAGGAGCGCAAGATCCGCACGCAATCCGCGTCAGGCCAATCGTGCAGCACGCGGATGAGCAGATACATATCGCCGCCGCGGGGAACGGCATCGAAGAAGCTTCCTGCACGCGTCGCGATTCGCCCGTGCGACAACGCGTCCGACGCGATTGCAGCGACGACGTCGTCTCGGTCGAAGAGCAACCCACGAGGAGTCGGGAAGCGACCTAGGATCTGTCGCAACGTCTCACCGTTCCCGCCCCCGACATCGACGATCAGCGCGGCCGCGGAGAAGTCGTACGCAGCTGCGAACGCGGGGTGGCGATTGTCCGGGAAGCTCGCCATCATCTGGTCGAACACGCGTGCTTCATCGGGATGGTCACGCAGATACTCGAATCGGCCTTGCTGCCATGCAACCTCGTGCGGCACCTCCCCGGTCCGTAGCCATGGCGATGACGCATCTCGAGCGACGGTTTCCGGTGTAGTCGGGGGGTCTATTTTTCGCAGTCCTTGCAGTTGAGTTCGATCCGCAGCGTGGCATCCGGGAGTTGTGGCATCAGGGCGGTCGAGATGCGGCCTGGACCAGCCAGCGGGATGGTGAACGGAATGTTCGGCACAACCTCGTCGAAGTAAGATCCGCGTACTTGCAACAGGTCGCTTATCACGAAGCCACCGGCCGTCTGTTCACCCGAGAGCCTCCACGATCCCGCATCCGGTAGAGTCACTGTGCCGAATTTGGTGGTGCAAGTGGCCTTGCCTGTCGTGTCGAACGCTCCGGAGACCTTGCCGTTCTCAACGGTCAAGGTAGCGGTCCCCTCCGCGGCAATGTGACAGGTCGATTGCGAGTCGGCGTAATCCCGCGTCGCATGCACCGTGCCGGTCCAGTGCTGGCACGTCGGGAGTATGTTGCCCGCCTTGGTGGCTTGGGCGGCGATGCGGTCGACGAGGGCTTGGTCGATGTTGTCGCCGCTGTCCATCAGCGTGCCCTCGCGACCACCCAGCGGGGCGGAGCCGATTTCGAAGACGCCCGTGGAGTCGATTTCCTGGCGAACGTTGGTGTAGTCGTCGCCGAGTCCGAGCAGGTGACCGGTCTCGTGGGCAAATGACCTCTCGTCCATGTTGGGCAGGAAATAGTCGCCGGTGAGTCCGCTCGTGTAGGGGTTGGTCCAGTCCGCGGTAGGCGGTGTCGTGTCGCCGAGCGGATTGTTGATCCCAGGACGCCCGGGATTCTTGTAGTCGATCTGGATCTGGTGGAAGTTCTCGTGATGGTCGTCGCCCGGCTGGAGGAGGCGAGCGTCAATGGCGAGATGGAGGGTCCCGCAGCCCTGCGCGGGAAACTTGGCGAAGGCCTGGTTCCATATCGCTTCAGCTGCTCGAGACTCCTCGTTGATCCGGTCCGAGATGATGCCGGTCATGTTCTGCGAGTCCGCGACGCCGCAGCAGACGTCCATGTGCACTGTGATCGTGGTCGTTCCCCCATCGGTCGACACTGTAGTGCCGCCGCCGCCGCCGGCGGCGGCGCCGCGGTCGGCCGCGGTCCGGCTGGGTGCGGTGATAACGAGGATGGCGGCGGCGAGGATGGCGACGGCCACGCCAACCATCGTGGGTTGGCGCCTCACGGCGTGTACTTCCTCGTGGTGGAGTCGAAGCGCAACGCCGATCCTCGGGTGGCCCACCACTTCTGCCAGGCGGGCTGGGTTGCCGATACTGCGGCCAGCCCTGTCGCGGCTTTGAGGCCGAAGTCCTGGCTGGTGTAGTAGCCGAGTTCAGCTTGTGCGAACTCGAAGGCGGACTGTTCAGGGTCTTGATAGGCCAACGGGGCACTGGAGCTCAGCGCGGCGATCAACACCGGGATCGCGGTCTTGTCGCCCATGGAGATCAGCGAACCAGCGGCGAGCATCCGGTCGGTGGCACTGGCTGCGCCGAGCATCTGCTCCAGCTCGGCACTGCCCTTGCCCGGCTCAGCGGTGAGTTCCAGCGCATATACCGCGGCGTAGTGCAGGTTTGCGTCGCGATCATGCAGGTGCGCCAACGCCGCAGTGCGGAGTTCGTCGCGATGCGTGCGGGCCTGGGCGTTGAGTACCGCGAAACTGCGGTTGATCGTGTTCACCCCCGGGTCGAAGGCGGTGACCGCCTCGCTCACAGGCGGCCCGCCTGCGCCGCCTCTGTTGTCCTCACTGCATGCACCGAGCGCGACGACGAGGAGCATCGACAAGGAGCACGGAAGACATCGGAGAAGCGAACGCCTCACAATCCGCGCACCCTATGACGTGGCACGTCAGCGGGCTCCCCGTCGACATCCAAGAGCACGGCATCCACCGCCCGACAACTGGTCACCATCTCATCCTGACAGCCGAGGTCACACCGCGCTAGTAGAGATTAGCCCCAATGCCTTAAGAGCGCGCGCCAATAGGAGCTGGTAGTTGACCATCCACCGGTCGTTGGGTTGGCCCTGTTTTCATTCAGGGTGCGATCCATTGCTACGACCAAGTGGAGACCACTCTCATGCTCGCACTTCATCCGCGTGTTGTCACGGTTATCTGGGCGGCGATCAAGCCGCGACTGCCCGTAGTTGTCGACGAGCATCCGTTGGGTTGCCATCGGCCGCGACGAGACGACTTCGCGCGTTACGCGCTGGCTCTCGTCGGGTACAGAGGAAACCTTCGCATCCTCTTTCAAACCCTGCCCCTGACCAGGGCGAACATGTCGAATTGTTGTGGAATCGACAACAACGAGTGGGCGATACGGGGCTCGAACCCATGACCTCTACGGTGTGAACGTAGCGCTCTAGCCGACTGAGCTAATCGCCCTCAATGGCACGGCAAGGCTAGCAGCCAACCTCTCGCTGACAACCGCCGAAAGCGGCGGGAACCGCTCATTGACACGGCACCTTCTCCGCCCATGGGCGGGTAATGGCGCCCGTTTCGTCATGTTTACTCGCCCATGGGCGGAGAAGGCGACCAGCAGTCAATCGACCAGCAGGCAGGCTGTGCCTAAGCCCTGACGATCACGGTGCGGTTCGGTGCCCTCCGGGCAGCGCTCATTCAATGTCAGCAGCACCTCCACCGTCGCATCATGCGGGTCGGTGCAGAGACGCTCGGCAGCATCACCATTGGCTTCGATGATCACGCAGTCGCCCGGATTGAGCACGTTGTCCACCTTCGGTGACACCGGGTCGCCGGCGGTCAGCACACCCAACATCACCAGCGCGATACCGCCCGCCGCCAACCAGGCCATCAGCCGCCATGGAAACCGCGGCGGGTCTTGATAACGAGCGAGCGGATTGCGACGCGGCTCGATGAACTCCGGCGCTATCGGATCACTTTCCCTGGCAGCCCAGGGTGCAGCGGGGCGTGCCAGTGACAGGTCGTACACCCGTCGCCGCTGCGGATCACCAACTACCCGCCAGGCCTCGTTGATTGCCGCCATACGAACGGCACTCGCCTCACCGTGCGTGTCGGGATGGTTGGCACGGGCAGCCCGACGGTATGCGGCACGAATCTCGGCGAAGGACGCGTTGCGGACAACACCAAGCGTGTCGTAGTGCGTGTCGTAGTGGGTGTCGTTCGGCGCGATGATCAGCTCGACGATTCGTTTGCGATGCTGCCGCCGCTACGCCAGTAGACGCCCGCTTCACGATCAAGGAAGCATTCATCAACCAAGTAGCGCCACAATACAGCCGTGTCGGCATGACACTGGCCAATCGTGAGATTGACCATTGCCTCGCTGTAATGGCGGCCAGGCTCGAACAGTTGCGTCAACCACTCCAAAATCACCCGGCGCTTGGCCGGTGACGACGGAATCGATTGCAACCGACCATCGACGACGAACGCGTTCATCACCTTGCGGGCAGCGGCGGGCGGCGACTCGCCGACGCGCATCGGGCTCAGTACCCGAGCTCGAAGTGGATTGGCCCGACCAGCGGCTCGCCGGCAGCGAAACGGCGGACGTTGGTGGTGATCCGCTCGGACAGCAACGGGATTGCCATCTCGGGCGTGTTGCCGACGTGCGGGGTGATGATGCAGTTGGGCAACGACCACAGCGGATGGTCCGCTGGCAGCGGCTCGGGGTCGGTGACGTCCAACGCAGCGCCGCCAATGATGCCGTTCTGCAAAGCCCACACCAGATCGTCGGTGACGAGGTGTCGGCCGCGGGAAACGTTGACAATCCAGGCATGCGGCGACATCTGCTCCAGCTCTGAACGCGAGATCATTCCTTCGGTTTCAGGCGTGAGGGCCAATGCGAGAAACACCACGTCGGCGCCGGCCAGCGCGTCGACGTAGCGATCGGGTTCCAACACATCGTCCGCGCCCTTCATGTCGGCGACGCGATTGCGCACCACCGTCACGTGGCAGTCGAACGGGGCGAGTAGCCGCAGCAGATGCTCGGTAATGCCACCGCCGCCGAGGATGGTGACGTTGGCGCCAATCAGATTGCGGCCGTGAGGGCGCTGCCATTGAGTCGCCCGCACGTACGTTCCCAGGTGGCGCAGACCAGCGAGGGCAAGTGTGAGCGCCATCTCCGCGACCGGTTCCGCGTAGACACCTTTGCCACACGTCCACACGCGCTCGTCATCAACCAGGTCGACAAAGGTCTCGATACCCGCGAACGGCAACTGCACCCACGCCAAGTTCGGCACGTCGTGTAGGGCGTGACGTAGCGCTTCCGGGTCGCGCGGCGCGCCCCACACCAGCGCCTCTGCCTCGACCAAGGGCACCAGCTGGCCGCCACCTGCCGTGATGGCATCGGCCATCCATGTGGGTGCGCCCTCGGGCGCCAATGCAATGCGAGGCGCAGAACTACTTGACATGGTGGTGACCTGACATGGTGAGGAAAGGCTATCCGGCGGCCACAATTCGGGCAGCGACAGTTTCTCCGCTCTCCAGCGCACCCTCCATGTAACCGGTGCAGTCAGCGACGTGTTCGCCAGCCAGATGCACCCTGCCCCATGGCTCGCGCAGCACCTGCCAATGCGCCGTCACCTGGCCTGGGTGGTACACCGCGTACGAACCGCCGAAGCGAGGTTCGTTGCTCCACGCCCGCGAGAAACCGGCCAGCGGCGCATCCGTGAGATGGTGCATGGCCGTCATCTCGGTGGCGGCCAACGCAATGCGTTCAGCCTCGGGCAGCCGGGCCCACTCGCGACCACCATCGCCCCCGCAATACGCCATCAGCACGCCCGGCACACCGGCTTGGTCGATCGTCGGCTCGTACACCCGCTGCGCCTTGCCAGAGGTCGTCGCGTAGCCCGCCGGCCACGCGCGCTCTGGCCACTGCACCGCAGTCTTGGTGACGGTGCCGTAGCCCAGCTCGTCGATAGCCGCGCGAAGCGCCGGCGGCGGGGCGGTGTGAAAGGCAACCTGGCGCAGCGGTATCAGCGAACATGCCACCACTACATGGTCGGCGCGCAGCGTGCGTCGGTCGGTGGACACCACCACTCCGTCAGCATCCTGCTCGATACCAACGAGATGCTCGCCGAAGGTCAACACGTCGCCCAGCGCTGCCGCCATGCCCTCGGCCACGGCGCTGAAGCCACCCGCCACCCGATGCGACTTCACGGTGATGCCTGCGCTGTGCAGTGCGTGATACGCCCGCTGCTGCGCCACGAACAACAACGACACGCGCACCGGCTCCTCGGCAAACTCGCCCTGTGAGTCGCGCAATTTGAACAGTCCTGCCAGCTCGCCAAGCTGCGCTTGCTCCGCAACGTCGGCTAGCGACTGCGCATCCAACGCCGCTGCATCAGGGTGCAGCCAGGGACGAGAAGGGTCGGTGATGCCGTACGCCGCGGCCTCCACGACGCGGTCGAATTCGTCGAGTTCGTCGCACACACCGGGTTCGGTAGCGCGCACCTGCTCGGGCCCCAGCAGTTCGCCGTTGCGATGAATCCAGCGCCGAATAGTGGTCCACTGCTCGCCAGCTCCCAGCTGCTGGATACCGAAACGATCCAGCTTGTCGAGTAGCCGAACATGAATCGAGTCGATCCACTCGGCGCCGCTCTCGACAACTTGCCCGCCAACGAACTGCGCCCGCACCGAGCGCACCCGGCCGCCGGGCCGATGACCGCCCTCGATCAAGGTGACATCGCAGCCAGCCGCCTGCAGTACCTCCGTGGCGCGCAGACCAGCCAGGCCAGCACCGACAACAACGACTCGCACGAGGAAGTGTCAGCCGCCACCGAGTGTGGCGGCGATCTGTGACGACGAATCGCCCGACTTCTTCAGCACCGATGCAAGGAAACCCAGCAGGCCCATCGTCATCACGAACAGCACCACGGCGCCGACGCCCCAGAACGGAGCGATCTGGCTCTTGGTGGCACTGATAAGTGCCACCGGGAACGTGGACGAGGCGCCGCTAATGAGCGAGGAAATGATCGTGTTGTCCAGGCACAGCGTGAACGACAGCAGACCACCGGCGATGAGCGCCGAGCTGATGAGCGGCAGCGTGATCTGGCGGAACGCACGCCCCGGCGGCGCACCGAGATCGCCCGCCGCCTCTTCCAGCGCAGAATCCAAGCCAGCCAGCCGGGCCCGCACAATCAGCGTCACGACTGCACTGGCATACAGCGACTGGCCAACCCACAGGCGGATCATGCCGTACGGAACCGGCCCGAAGTCGCTGTTGAAGGGCCCACCAATGCGTTGCATCCAACCAGCCAGTGCGATGGCGTCCATGATCTCCGGCGTCACCAGGATGAGGAACACAATCGCCATGAAAACGCTGGCCCACTTGCCGGGGTGACGAGCAAGTGCAACGCCGCTGAGCCCACCAAGGAGCACGGCAATGATGGTGGCGCCGAAGGCGGCAAGAAACGACCCACGCAAGGCGTCGCCGACGCCAGCATTCTGGAAGATGCTGCTGTACCAATCGGTCATCAGCCCGTTGACCACGATGGCGATGCCGAACGCGGCCGGACCCGACCAACGGCTGAGGGCGCGCACCGGACGGCCGCGCACCTTGGAGACAATCCGCGGCAGCAGCACACCGATTGCGATGATCACGGCGAAGCGAACCAGCATCGGCCCCGCTTCACCAAAGTCGAAGAGACCCACCTTTGCGCGACCAGACGCGGTTCGACCTGGCGCGCCGCCCCACCACACCTTGCTGTACTGCCCACCCCAGATCTCGAATGCGGAGCCGCTGTTGAACGAGTGGCGGATGACCAGCAGGATCGGAATGAACAGGAAGGCCAGAATGAGCACTGCCCAGATCATCAGCACCGGACGCAGCAACTCGGGGAACCTGGGAGCCGTGGGAGCCTTGCGCGGTCGGGCACGATACGAATCGACGAGCGGACGACAGATTCGCAGCAGTGCGCGCACCCCGTAGAACAGCCCGGCCATGACGGCCAGCGCGAGCAGCACCATCACGATCATCAAGACCGCCATCGCCGAGCCTTGCGGCCAGTTCTGTGCGCCCTTGAACTGACTGTCGATCAGCGTGCCAACCATCAACCCCTTGACGCCACCAAGGATGGTGCCAGTGACGTAGTCGCCACACATCGGAATGAACGTCAGCACCACGCCGGCAGCAATGCCCGGTCCCGACAGCGGCATCGTCACCGACGCAAACGTGGACGATCGGTTGGCACCAAGGTCCTTCGAAGCCTCGCGCAATGCGGGGTCGATACGGTCCAGCGCAACGAACAGCGGCAGCACCATGAAACCGATGTAGTTGTAGACGATGGCGATGAAGACCGCCGTGCGCGAACCAAGAATGTCGAACGGGCCATCGAGCCAGCCGATGTGCTGTAGCCACGTGGAGAGCTCGCCGTTGGCCGACAGCGGAATCTTCCACGCCAGCGTGCGAATCAGGAAGCTGGTGAAACTGGGAATGATGACCAGTGCCAGCAGCAGGGCACGCCATTTCTCGCCGACCTTGAACGCAATGAAGTACGCGATCGGAAAGCCGATGACCAAACACAACAGCGTGGCCGTGATCGCGATTTCTAGCGTGGCCCGGAAGACGGTGAAGAACAGGTCGGAGAACACCTCGCGGTAGTTGTCCAGCGTTGGGTGCGCCAGGTCGACTGGCACCAATTTGGTGGAGTCCTTCGTGCCGAACGAGTACACGACAATGACCGCAATTGGCACGATGAAGAACAGCGTGTACCAAAGAAACGCCGGGATGGCGAGGCCCCACTTGGGGCCTCGCCGCTTCCGATATGCGGGTGGTGCGACCGCAGATGACACAGTGATCAGCCGGCGGCCTTGGCCTTGGCCTTGTCGACGATTTCCACGAGGCGGTCCTGCGCGCTGTTGACGGCGCCGGTGCGCATGGTTGCGACCTGCTCATCGGAGAAGAAGATCATCTCCGGATAGGTGAGGTCGGGAGCCAGCTCGGCGATCAGCTGGTCGATCATCTTCATGCCGCTGTGGTAACCGTGGTATTCCAGGTCCTTGATGGAGATCTCGGGCGTCAGCAGCCAGTTGATCCAGGCATGCGCCGCCTCCGGGTTGGGGGCACCGGTGGGCACGCAGTAGTTGTCCATCCACAGCTCGGTGTCGGGGGCGCCCAGCACCCACTTCCAATCAGCCGGGTTCATGCCAGCGTCCACCAGACGGCCGTAGGTGGCGCGGGCGTCACCGTTCCACACCATGGAGATGTCGTAGGTGCCCTGGGCGATCGCCGTCGACGGGTAGCTGTCGAAACCCTTCAGATGAGGGGCGAGCTCGTCGACGATGAACGCCTCGCAGGCATCGAGGTCTTCGGCCTTCTCCGTGGTCCAGTCGATGCCATTGGCCCAAAAGTACGGACCTGTCACGTTGTTGGAAGCGTCGAGTACCGAGCAGCGGCCGCTGAACTCGTTCATGCACGCATCGAGGTAGTCCGCCCACGACGTGAGCTCGCGGTCGATCTTGGTGGTGTCGTAAATGAACCCGGTGGAGCCCCAGTCCTTGGGCACCGTGTAGTCGTTGGTGGGGTCCCAGTCGCGACCCATGTACTGCGGGTCGATGTTGCTCAGGTTCGGCAGCTGGCTCTTGTCCAGCTTGAGCAGCAGGCCCTTCTCGACCATCTGGGGAATGTACGGCCCGGTGGGAACCACGATGTCGAAGCCGCTGTTGCCATTGGCAGCCGACAGCTTTGTGATCAGCTCTTCGTTGCTGGGGTAGTAGTCGACCTTCATGGTGACACCGAGGTCGGCCTCTGCCAGCGCGCCGACGATCTCGGGGTCGTTGTACTCACCCCAGGTGAACATGGCCAGCGTGCCGCTGGACTTGTTGACGACCCGGCTGAACTGGCTGAGCAGCTCGCTGACCTGGCCACCACCGGCGGTGGCGGCGGTGGTGGCGGTGGTGTCGCCGGTGGGTGCCGACGTGGGGTTTGACGAGCTGTCGTCGCCACATGCGGCGAGAATGACAAGGCCGGCAGCGGCGGTGCCGGCGGTGAACAGTGCGCGGCGCGAGAGCACGCTGCGGAAGCTGTCTGGGGCGAGCATGCGGAGTGGTTGTTCGTTGGTAGTCATCGGGTCTCCCCCTGAGGTGTGCGGTATGGGATATTCACTTGCACTTACATTGCGGGCGGTCACGAATCGCCCTCGGCGGCAGGTTCTGCCAGCACGAGTTCGGCCTGATCGGCCGAGAACATATAGACGTCGTCAGCGCTCCACGTGGCCCACACGTCGTCGCCGGTTTGCAGGCGAACAGCGGTTGCACGGGGCGTGAGCACGAGGATGGTGCGACTGGGCGTACGGACGACGTACTGCAGCACGTCGCCGAAGTGCGAGACACTGGCGATATCACCGGCGACCACATTGTGCGAGACACCCGGGTCGGTGGAGTGCAGCACCACACACTCGGGGCGAACCGCGGCGAGCGAGGCCTGCCCGGCGGACACCAGCTCCTCGGGCTTGGACACCACAAACACGGTGCCGTCCGCCGCCTGGACGCCGTTGGCGGTGGCCTCTCCGGTCCAGAAGTTGTTGCGGCCAATGAAGCCCGCGACGAAGGCCGACGTCGGGTGCTCGTAGACCGTCTCAGGGTCGGCGAGCTGCTCGACGTGCCCATCGAGCATGATGGCGATGCGGTCGCTCATGCTCATCGCTTCCTCTTGGTCGTGTGTCACGAAGATGAACGTGATGCCCAGACGACTTTGCAGCAGCTTCAGCTCGATCTGCATTTCCTCGCGCAACTTGCGATCGAGCGCGCCCAGCGGCTCGTCGAGCAGGAGCACGCTGGGCCGGTTGACCAGGGCACGGGCAACCGCGACACGTTGCTGCTGGCCACCCGACATCTGGCGTGGTTTGCGCTCGGCCAGCTTGGTCATCTTCACCATGTCGAGCGCTTCGGCCACGCGGGTGGCGATCTCGTGCTTGGGAACGCCCTTCTGGCGCAGGCCGTAGCCGACGTTCTCCGCAACCGACATATGCGGGAACAACGCGTACGCCTGGAAGACCGTGTTGACGTCGCGCTTGTACGGGGGAATGCCCTGCACGTACTGGCCGCTGATGCGGATGTGGCCTTCGTCGGGCTGCTCGAACCCGGCGAGCATCCGCAAAGTGGTGGTCTTGCCACACCCGGACGGGCCAAGCAGCGACAGAAACTCACCAGGCTGCACCGACAGGTTCAAGCCATCGACGGCCACCATCGACCCGAAGCGCTTGGTGACGCCCTGCAGCTCCACGGAGCCTCGCTCACCCTTCAATTCGCTACTGACCGACATTGATGTCGTGTCCGTCACGCTGTCTCCCCCGAGAAATCAAGGTGGGCGACTTGCCCACATCTACCCTGCCACAGATGACCTCGGGTCGAGGTCGCGGCCATGTCCTTCGAGGCCAGAGTGTAGGCACATCCGGTGAGGCGCTCGTGAATCAGATCGGTCCGCAGCAAGTGGCTCACCGTGTCATGGACTGCAGCCAACACGCAAGGAAACCGTTGATGAACAGCGTGCACGCCACGGAACACCTTGCGAAATCTGCCGCTGAGCGCCAGTATCCGTAGCGATGGATCGAATGAGAACACACATCGACGAGACAGATCGGGCGATCATCGAGGAGCTGCAGCGCGACGGCAGGGTGCCGTACACCCGGCTCGGCGCTGCCGTGGGGCTGTCCGAAGCGGCTGCGCGCCAGCGTGTGCAGCGTCTGATCGATTCTGGCGTGATGCAGGTGGTCGCGGTGACCAACCCGCTGTCGCACGGCAAGCGCCGCATGGCCATGATCGGGGTGCGAACCGAGGGGCCCACCGACGACATTGCCAAGACGCTGCAGGCCATGCGCGACATCGACTACCTGGTGGTCAGCGCCGGTTCGTTCGACCTGATGGCAGAGGTAGTCGTTGCCGATGACGGCGAGCTGTTGGACCTGACCAACCGCATTCGCAGTGTGAAGGGTGTGCGCAGCACCGAGACCTTCATCTATCTCGATCTGGTGAAGCAGACCTTCACCTGGGGCGCCCACTAGACACGACCCGGCCGGCCCCGCTCAGCTCTCGAGGTTGGCCATGACGTGCTTGATGCGGGTGTAATCGTCGAGCGAGTACGACGACAGGTCCTTGCCGTAGCCCGACTTCTTGTAGCCACCATGAGGCATCTCGGCGACCAGCGGGATGTGGGTGTTGATCCACACGCACCCGAAGTCGAGACGCTTGGCCATCCGCATTGCGCGGCCGAAGTCTTTCGTCCACACGCTGCTGGCCAGCGCGTAATCGACGCCATTGGCCCAACGCACAGCTTCGTCTTCGTCGCTGAACTGCTGGACGGTGATGACCGGGCCGAAGATCTCGTTCTGGATCATCTCGTCGTCCTGGCGCAGGTCGGCGATGACTGTTGGCTGGAAGAAGAAGCCGTCACCACCGACGGCACTCCCACCGGCAACCACGTTCGCGTGCGACGGTGCGCGATTGACGAGTCCACTGACGTGTGCCAACTGATTGGCGTTGTTGACGGGGCCGTAGAGCACCTCCTCGTCGTCGGGATTGCCGGTGCGAATGCCCTTGGCCTGCTCGGCCAGAGCAGCAACCAGATCCTTGTAGATGCCGGGCGAGGCGATTACTCGCGTGGCGGCCGTGCAGTCCTGGCCGGCGTTGAAGTAGCCGGCAATGGCGATGCCCTCTGCCGCGGCAGCGAGGTCGGCATCGTCAAACACGACGACGGGCGCCTTGCCACCGAGCTCGAGGTGCACTCGCTTCAGACTGTGCGAAGCGCCTTCGGCCACCTGCATGCCCGCGCGCACCGAGCCGGTGATGCTGACCATCGCTGGCGTGTCGTGCAGCACCATCTGGCGGCCGGTATCGCGATCGCCGCAGATGACGTTCAATACACCAGCGGGCAGGAACTCAGCGGCGATCTCAGCCAGCAGACCGGTGGTCGCAGGCGTCGTGTCGCTGGGCTTGAGGACGACGGTGTTACCGGCGGCGAGTGCAGGTGCAAACTTCCAGACGGCCATCATCATCGGGTAATTCCACGGAGCCACCTGGGCACAAACGCCGATGGATTCGCGACGGATGATGGAAGTCATGTTGCGCATGTACTCGCCGGCGCTCTTGCCCTCGAGGTGGCGGGCAGCGGTGGCGAAGAAGCGAATCTGGTCGACCATCGGCGGAATCTCTTCACTGCGCACGAGGTGAGTCGGCTTGCCGCAGTTCTCGACTTCGAGACCGATCAGTTCGTCGGCCCGCGCCTCGACGGCATCGGCAATACGGAACAGCGCCAACGAGCGCTCGCTGGGCGTGGTCTCACGCCAGCTTTCGTAGGCGGCGGCGGCGGCACCCATCGCGGCATCGACATCAGCCTGTGCCGAGAGCGGCGCCGTTGCGTACACCTGGCCGGTGGCCGGGTTGACCACATTGGTGGTGCGACCATCGGCCGCCTCGACATGCTCACCATTGACGAAGTTCTTGAACGCCTTCACGCGGATCGAATCCCCTTGTGTGGGAGCACCCCAATGCGCTCCACCGAAGATGGTAGCCAGTCAGATACGCACGGAGCGCAGGACCAATGGCGCGATGATGGCGCCATGACCAAGACCGCCAAGATTCGCACGTTGGGTGTGCCCCGGGAGATCAAGACGCAGGAGTACCGCGTGGCCATGACGCCCGACGGGGTGCGCGAGTTCGAGCGCCACGGCATCGAGGTGTTCGTCGAGACGGGCGCGGGCGAAGGCGCCAGCTTCCGCGACGACGACTACCGCGCCGCAGGCGCCACCATCGTCCCTACGGCGGCCGATGCGTGGGGCCAGGAGATGGTCGTCAAGGTCAAAGAACCCAAGGCGGAAGAATTCGGCTACCTGCGCGCCGATCTCACCCTCTTCACGTACCTGCACCTGGCCGCCTACCCGGAAGTAGCCAAGGCACTCATCGCCGCTGGCACCACCGCACTCGCATACGAAACGGTGCAATTGGCTGGCGGCGCGCTGCCGCTGTTGGCCCCGATGAGCGAAGTTGCCGGCCGCCTAGCGCCGCAGATGGGCGCCCACTATCTAGAGCGCCACAACGGCGGACGCGGTGTGCTGATGGGCGGCGCCCCGGGTGTGCAGCCGGCGAAGGTGGTCGTACTGGGTGCCGGCAACGTTGGCTGGAACTCGGCGTGGATTGCCGCCGGCATGGAGGCCGAGGTCGTGCTGTTCGACAAGAACCTCGACCGGCTGCGCTGGGTCGACCAGATCAACAAGGGACGCATCGTCACGCTTGCCTCGAACCGTGGCGCGCTTGAGCGCAACATCGCCGACGCCGACCTGGTGATCGGCGCTGTGCTCGTTGCCGGCGGGCGCGCACCAGTCGTCGTCACCGAAGACATGGTGCGCACGATGAAGACCGGCGCGGTGATCGTCGACGTCGCCATTGACCAGGGCGGCTGCATCGAGACGATCCACGAGACGACACACAACGAACCCGTCTACGAGCTTCACGGCGTGCTGCACTACGGCGTCGGCAACATGCCAGGCGCAGTGCCCCACACCAGCACCTACGCCCTGACCAACGCCACGCTTCCGTACCAACTCGAGGTCGCAATCCACGGCCCGGCTGGCAGTTGCCGCCGCGATGTTGCGCTGTCGCACGGCCTCAACACGTATGCCGGTCAAGTGACCAATGGCCCCGTCGCCGAGTTCCTCGGCACACCATTCATGGAGCCGCTCGCTGCGTTGAACTAACTCGCGGCGACCTAGCGTTTCCGCATGGCAACGCTTGCTTCAGAACTTGATCTGCCGGAGATTTCGGCAATGGACGAAACCTTCGACCAACGGTTCGCGAGGCGAATGGGGCTGGACGCCGATCAGTGGCTCGTTCGCAACATGTTCGGATACGCGGTGCTGCACTACGACGACGTCACCGCGATCCTTCGCGACAAGCGGTGGCACAGCGCCGTGAGTCGCATTCCCGAACTGATGGGCATCACCAATCCGACCTTCCTCGAACGTCAGCAGATCAGCATCCTGTCCGCAGAAGGCGACATACACACGCGGTTGCGACGCCTCGTCGCCCAGGCATTCTCGCCACGTGCGGCGGACCGCCTTCGACCGTTCATGCGCGAAGTGATCGGTGGGCTCGTCGACAAGGTTTCCCATGCCGGTCGGGCCGACTTCACCACCGACATCTGTGAGCCGTACCCGATCCCCATCATCTGCGAGCTCCTCGGCGCTCCTCAGCAGGATTGGCAACTGTTCAGCCGTTGGGCCGGCGACATCCTCGAGATCTTCTCCGCCGACGTGATCGACAAGCTCGACCTGATCATGCGGGCTCAAGACGAGCTCGGCGAGTACACCCGCGGGCTGATCGCTGCACGACGCAGCAAGCCTGCGGAGGATCTGTTGACCGATCTCATTGCGGCTGAAGAGGCTGGCAACAAGCTGAGCAACGATGAGTTG